>JBFHFW010000384.1:0-1002 GCA_041583395.1 Alphaproteobacteria bacterium | reverse complement strand
TTTTAGCGGGGCGGGGAAGGCGCAGAGAAGTAATAGAAGTGCAAGGATCAGTCTCATAGGGGAGAGCTTAACTGTTTTGCAGGCGATTGACAATTCTTTGTGTTCCCTTAGAGTGCCGGAAGTATTTAACCCTAATGGAGTTCCTATAATATGAGTAGACCATCCGGCCGTAGCCTTGATCAAATGCGTGATGTGCATTTTGAAATTAATGTCAATAAACATGCGGAGGGCTCATGCCTTGTGAAATTCGGCGATACGCATGTGATTTGCACAGCTAGCGTCGAGGAAAATGTACCGGGCTGGATGCGTGGTACGGGTAAGGGCTGGGTGACGGCGGAATACGGGATGTTGCCGCGCTCGACAGGATCACGCATGGATCGTGAAGCTGCGCGTGGCAAGCAATCGGGCCGTACGCAGGAAATTCAGCGCCTTATCGGGCGGTCTTTGCGCGCTGTGGTGGATATGAAAGCCCTTGGCGAGCGTCAGGTGCGTGTGGATTGTGATGTGATTCAGGCCGATGGCGGGACGCGCACAGCGTCTGTGACTGGCGGGTTTGTGGCGATGTATGCGGCCTTACAGCATGTTGTGAAGGTCGGTGCGCTGCCCGCAGTGCCGGTGACAGATACGGTGAGTGCTATTTCTTGCGGTATTTATAAAGGCCAGCCTATTGCAGATCTGGATTACGAAGAAGATTTTGCGGCCGAAACGGATGCGAATTTTGTGATTACCGGCACGGGTGGAATTTGTGAAATTCAAGGCACGGCTGAAGAGGCTCCGTTTTCCGAGGCAGAGTTTTTGGCGCTTTTAAAACTGGCGCAAAAAAGCTGTGCCGAGCTGACAGCTTTACAAAAAGAGGTGTTAGGCATTGCGTAAGTTCGAAGCATCAGAGCTGGTTGTAGCCACCCATAATGCAGGCAAAGCGCGGGAGATTGCCGAATTGCTGGCGGATTATAATGTGGAGCGTGTTTATACAGCCGGCGAGCTCGGTTTGGATGAGCCTGT
>JBFHFW010000383.1:0-1007 GCA_041583395.1 Alphaproteobacteria bacterium | reverse complement strand
GATGATTGTGTCTTGAGTTTTTAGGGGTAGAGGCGTAAGTTTCTTTCACAAACGACTCTTATCATTAAAGGACGGATATAAAATGGCACGTAGAAATAAAATTGGTCTTGTGGGCGCGGGGATGATTGGTGGAACTCTGGCACATTTGGCGGGCTTGAAGGAGCTAGGCGATGTGGCTTTGGTAGATATTGCCGAGGGTATTCCGCAAGGTAAAGGGCTTGATCTAGCCGAGAGCGCGCCAGTTGAAGGCTTTGATGTGCGCTTTGATGGATCGAATGAGTATGACGTGCTTGAAGGCTCTGACGTTGTGATTGTCACTGCCGGTATCCCGCGTAAACCGGGGATGAGCCGCGATGATTTGATTGGTATTAACACAGGTATTATCAATACGGTTGGTGAGAATATTAAAAAATATGCGCCTGATGCGTTTGTGATTGTGATCACAAATCCTTTGGATGTGATGGTTGAAGTTATGCAGCGCGCCACTGGTTTTGATCCGAAGAAAGTTGTCGGCATGGCGGGTGTGCTGGATAGTGCGCGCTTCCGCTACTTCCTGGCCGAAGAGTTCGACGTTTCTGTTGAAGACGTGACAGCCTTCGTTTTGGGTGGGCATGGCGATACGATGGTGCCATCTGTGCGTTACTCGACCGTGGCGGGGATTCCTTTGCCGGATTTGATTAAAATGGGTTGGAGCACGCAGGAGAAAATTGATGCGATTGTTGATCGCACACGTAATGGCGGTGGCGAGATTGTGGCTTTGCTCAAGACGGGTTCGGCTTATTATGCGCCGGCGTCTTCAGCGATTGCGATGGCGGAGAGCTATTTGAAAGATAAGCGCCGCGTCTTCCCATGTGCTGCGCGTCTTAATGGTGAGTATGGCGTTGATGGGCTTTATATCGGTGTGCCGATCATTATTGGCAAAAACGGTGTCGAGAAAATCATTGAAATTGATCTTAATGATGAAGAAAAAGCGATGTTTGATGTCTCTGTCGAGGCTGTACGCAGCT
>JBFHFW010000382.1:0-1009 GCA_041583395.1 Alphaproteobacteria bacterium | reverse complement strand
TCTATCAAACGTTTGATTTACAATACACAACCACAACATAAATGAGGACAAAATGAAAAATCTTGCTGTAACTCTTTGCTTTGCCGCCATTGCCGTTTCAGGCCTATCAGCGTGCGAAACTTATACTTCACAAAACCAAGCTCGCACAGCAGGCGGCGTTGAAGTTGTAGGTACTGCACCCGAGCGCACATTCCGCGCGGAACAAATGAAATAAAAATACCGTAGAGCTACGCTCTGCAAAGAAGAGGCTACGCCCGACGGGGTGTAGCCTTTTTTACTACCTAACAACAAGAAAACCATGAATGTCATGAAGCGCAGCAAGTTTAATAATTTCCAAAAAATACTTGACATATATTTACCCCCCCCCCTAAGATCCCCATAAATTAAATCTTAAATAAGGGAACACAAAAAAATGAAACAAGAAATAAAAAAGGGAAAAAAAACTGTTGATCCCACAAAATACGCAATTTTAGGCACCATCCTATCTGTAACAACAGGACTTGGCTTTTACGACTACAGTGAAATGCCTGAGAGATTTGCAAATGAACAAAGTCATATAAGAAAAAGTAAAGCCTATGAAAAAGAATGTGCTGCAGATCAAATAAACAAAAATATAATCCCTTCCCTTAACCAAGTTTTTAAAAATACTGATACAACGAATATAGAATCTAACTTTCAAAATGCTTTAAATGCCGTAGATTTAAACGTCACAATTGAAGACATTACACTGTGTGCTGATAAAAAAAGACAAGAAGCACAAAAAAGCTATGAAAATGAAAGATATAAAAATTTCAATACCTTATCTGCATTCTTTGCCACTACCGTACTCTCACTAGGCACAGCTGGAACGGCAACATATGTTCGCCGTAGAGAAAAGAAAAAAGAAGCAGCTAATAACAATCCAACGCCTTCATAAAATAAACCCAAAAGAATTTTGTTTGTGATAAAGTTCACCCTCATTAAACCAAATGAGTAAAACGTGAAGAATTCAACAGAAAAAGCATTAATA
>JBFHFW010000381.1:0-1018 GCA_041583395.1 Alphaproteobacteria bacterium | reverse complement strand
TCGAAACAGCACGGACGATTTCCGGTGTGCAACAGGTTGTCAGCTATGTGAAGATGGCTGGTCAGCCGGTTGAATCAACAGCAGGCATGGAATAATCAAGATGAATAAAACTCCTTTTGCAGTTTTGCAGGAGAGTTTAGAAGGAAACGATCTTGCTTTGAGTGCTTTGGCGCTCGGGGCGTTGGCGCAGCCTGATGTGCCTTTGCAGCGCTATCATCTTCATCTGGAAAAATTAGCCAAGGCTGTTCAGGATCGACATGCGATGCTTTTGGAAGCGGGGGCGCAGGATGATGTCTTTACGCAGCTCGCAGCATTAAAAGACGTCATTGTTTTGGTACGCGGTTATAGCGGGGATCGCGCGCGTGCCGAAGATATCGAGAATGCCAGTCTTTTGCGCCTGATTGACCGTGGTCAGGGTGGCGCGATGGCGCTTGGTGTGCTTTATATCCATTGTGCGCGGGCGCAGGGGTGGCAGATTTCTGCTCTTAATTTTCCGGATCTTTGTGTTTTGGCTTTGCAGGCAGGCGGGCAAAAGGCGTTGTTTGATCCTTTTGAGGATGCCAAGCTTTTACAGGCTCCGGATTTGCGGGCGATGGTAAAAGAGGCCTTTGGTGATGCGGCAGAATTATCGGCAGATTATTTTGAGGATATGCGGGATGCTGATTATCTGATCCGCCTACAAAACAAAGTGAAGTTCAAGCAAATTGAAATTGAAGATTACGCAGGGGCTTTGCTGAGCGTGCGGGCGATGCAGCTGATTGATCCGGATGAATACCGTTTGTTGCTGGATGCGGGGGTTTTATATGCGCGTTTACAGCAGCGCGATTCCGCTGTTATGGCTTTGGAGCGCTATATAGCAGCCGCGCCGTCGGGACGCGATCGGGATGAGGCTGCATTATTGCTCTATGATTTAAAAGATATGTGAGTGAGTCGGGTAAATGTGATGTTCCCCTTGCGTCTTATGATGTAGGGGTTTAATAATGGCGTATTAATTCTAGCACTCAGGAGATATATATGT
>JBFHFW010000380.1:0-1029 GCA_041583395.1 Alphaproteobacteria bacterium | reverse complement strand
GTTTTGAAAGCTCCGGGAAGGAGAAGTTGTGAAAGTGCCTTTGGGGTAAACGCAAAAAGTCCTTCCGCTACTTTAGGCGTGTTGCTTGCATCTGCAAAGCTTAAATTGCCATGATGTGCTGCGGCTAACAGGCCGCCGAGCCTGCGTGCGATATCAATGCGTGTTGCCACCAAAGAATGTGTGCCGATGGCTGAAAAAGCGCGTGCCATTTCTGCGGATTCTTCGGTGTCTATTCCCGCGGGTGCAACAAGATGTACGGTGAGGTCATCCGCGCCGATCAGGCGTGCCAGATCGCGCATATCATCTTGATTGAAGGGGTTTACGCCTGCCGTATCAATAAGAATTTGATCGCAATTACGCAGATCTTTGATGATGTGCTTAAGATCATTGGCGGTTTCTGCACGCTGTAGATCGATATGAAGAAGATTTGTAAAGGATTCGAGCTGCTCGACACCGCCGGCACGCACAACATCACAAGAAATCACACCGATATTCATGCCCGCCATAGCTCCGCGTGCGGCCATCTTAGCCACGGCCAGCGTTTTGCCTGCCCCGGGTGCGCCGACAAACATTTGTGCTTTTGGTGTGGCCTTGATCGGTAGGGGCTTAAATTGGAACAGATGTTCGAGCGCCGCGGCAAGTGCGATTTCGGGGCTGTCCATCCCTACAACGGAGGCACAAGAGAGGATGTTATCCATCACATCCTCGGAAACGGCGTGGCGCAACATGGCCTCGGTCAGCTCTTCACTGATGGCCAGTTCTTCATCTTCGCTGTCATATTGCAACCAGTCCTCACTCGATGCGGCAATACCACCATGGCCCAGCTCAAAGGCAGGTTCAATCGCCGCAGTCAGGTGCACAGCGCCCCCACGTTCTTCACGTGTTGCAACAATTACCGCATCGTCACCGAGCGTATCTCGTACCATTTGCATCGCTTCGGTCATAGTTTTCGCATAAAAAGATTTAAGCCGCATGGCAAAATTATTGACTACCCCTCACTGGAAGAGCCCAAAAGGGACTTGATTCTTC
>JBFHFW010000379.1:0-1037 GCA_041583395.1 Alphaproteobacteria bacterium | reverse complement strand
GCAGCCTCATCCGATTATCTGCGCCAATTCGCACTGGTGGCGATGGCCTATATGTGGTGTCAGATGGCGCTGGTCGCACAGACCAAGCTGGAAAGCGGTGATGGTGAAATGTCAAAAGAGTTTTATGAAGCCAAGATTAAAACCTCGCGTTTCTTCATGACCCGCATGCTGCCCGAGGCCGATGCCCGCTTTAAAATGGTCATGGCTGGCGCCGCACCACTCATGGATATGGCAGTCGGTGAGTTTTAAGAATTTATTTGACATATGTAAATTCTTGTTATATGTTTCTTTCATTACAAAATGGAGAATGTATAAATGTCGAATCTTATTGATTTCCTGCGCGAAGAATATCCAAAGGTAAAAACAAGTGATGATTACGTTCAGGATGCTCAGGTAAAAAAACGCCGCGATGCGTTAGCTAATCTTTTTCAGCCTATTGTAGAACATATCGAAGATTTGCAAGATGCTCTTACAATGGTACCGACAGCCAACCTCCAGATTATTGATATCGTGGATCAGCAAAATTCACTGTCTTATCAATTTACACTAACCGATCTAAGACAAACTCAGGCTATTAAAAATGAAATTACAGTTGATTTGGATGCGCAGTCTCCCAAGATTAAGTGGAGGAGCTCTTCCCCCCTCAATATGAAGGATATGAGTACTGTGCAAGAATTCGAGAATGCCAGGGAATGTATCGCTCAAATAGATAAGCAGGCAAAAGAATTTGCTAAAACGGTCAATACCCCACCACAAGTTTCGTATGGCTAGGCTTTTCTATACGCCGTCCTGACTTTTAATTGCTAACGCCCTTTAAAAGTCTCAAGCTCGGCCTCGGCAGCAGCAAGTTTTTCTTCCAGATCAGCCAAACGCGCCATCTGACGTTCCTCTGTCAACGCTGGATCGAAAAGCATGGATTCAAGTTCCTGCTTTTCCATGGTGCAAGCACGGCGCTCGCGCTGAAGCTGGCGTCCTAATGTTTTTAGCTGACGTTCCGCCTCGTTAAAGCGCATTGTCGCACGTTCCAAATTCCAGTT
>JBFHFW010000378.1:0-1038 GCA_041583395.1 Alphaproteobacteria bacterium | reverse complement strand
CTCGGTCATGTTTTCTCTTACTTGGTTAATGTTTAGAAAAGGCTAAAGAGCCCCATACGAAAACAAACCGTACCCTTACAGCACGGTTTGTTCAAGTCGTATCGACAAAATTTATAAGTTTTAAGACGCTTTCTTCTTCGCGGGTGCTTTTTTAGCTGTGGTCTTCTTAGCAGCAGCTTTCTTAGAATCAGATTCCTTGGCTTCAGCTTTTTTAGCTGGCGTCTTTTTTGCCGCAGCTTTTTTCTTACCATGGTGTGCATGGCCACAAGAAGAGTCTGTGCAATTCTCGTCATGCTCATCATCCAAAGCCGTTGCCAGCACATCTGGAGAAACCTTCTTCTCGGTTACATTGGCAAGTTCGATAATGAAATCGACAACCTTCTCTTCATACAATGGTGCACGGAGGCTCTCAAGAGCCTGTGGATTCTTTGCA
Source organism: Alphaproteobacteria bacterium (assembly GCA_041583395.1). GTDB lineage: Bacteria > Pseudomonadota > Alphaproteobacteria > Micavibrionales > Micavibrionaceae > UBA6929. Next base: position 605 of record JBFHFW010000378.1, on the reverse strand, counting down.
TAGTAATCAAAGACTTCTTTTTCCTGCCCGGGATAGCGTTGTGCTTCTGTGATAACAGCTTTTTGCAATTCAGGATCAGAAACAGTGATCTTATTCTCATTACCGATTTGTGAGAGCACCAGACCAAGGCGCACGCGACGCTCACCGATGGTAGCAAATTCTTTTTTCTCGGCATCGGTAATCTCTTCGGATTCGCCGTGATGCTTACGATCCATGGCGACCTGATCAAGAATATTCTGGTTTTCCTGCTCAAGCATTGTTTTAGGAATTTCAAAGCTGTGTGCTTCATCCAGATGATCCAGCAGATTTTTCTTTAAAACCAGACGGCTGTGCTTTTCATACTCGGCTGTAAGCTGCTCTTTAACCGCTTCCTTAAGCTTAGAAAGGTCGTCCAACCCCAATGATTTTGCAAACTCGTCATCAATCTCAGCGTCGGCATCTTCACGGATCTCATGAATTTTACAATCAAAAATCGCCGCACGACCAGCAAGATCCTTCGCGCCGTAATTTTCAGGAAAATCGACTTTAACCTCGACTTCATCACCGGCTTTTTTGCCAATCAACTGCTCTTCATAGCCAGGAATAAAATGGCCGGTGCCAAGTTG
>JBFHFW010000377.1:0-1039 GCA_041583395.1 Alphaproteobacteria bacterium | reverse complement strand
GAGGATTTGAGTAATCGCGCCTTTCGCGCCTGTAGGTGTTTTTGCTTTTGCCATTTTTTAGCTCTCTCTTTTTTACTTTCAGTAAGTGTTAAATTTTTAAAGCGCTTCCGCACCGGAAATAATTTCGATCAATTCTTTCGTGATATAGGCCTGACGCGCACGGTTATAAGCCAAGGACAGATCACCGATCATATCATCCGCATTACGCGTTGCATTATCCATTGCCGTCATACGGGCAGCTTGCTCACCCGCCGCACTATCCAGCAGCGCACGGAAAATCTGCACGCCGATATTACGTGGCAAGAGCGATTTCAAAATCGTCTCTTCTTCGGGCTCGAAACTATACATGGAAGTCGGGCCGACAACTTCTTTCGATGCTGCGGCAGCAGATTTTTGATCGCCTTCCGCTTCTTCATCTAGATGTGATACATCAAATGGAATGAGCTGCTGCACCTTGGGTTTTTGCACCAATACTGACTCAAACTCATTGTAAATCAGCGTACAAACATCAAAATCGCCATTTTCAAACTTGCCCAAAACAAAATCGGTAATCTTATGGGCATCGGCAAATTCAACGCGGGTTTTGCCCGTCACGCCTGTATAGCTTTCCCAGATATTTTGCCCGAGATCACGGAACAAGCCGTCTTTACCACGACGCCCCACACAAACAAGTGAGACTTCTTTATCTTGGTTAAGCAGCTCGAACGCTTTCTTACGTGCGGCTTTGATCAAATTGGCATTAAAGCCACCACATAAACCGCGATCGGCTGATACAACAACCAACAAATGACGTTGCGCACTACCTGTGCCGACCAAAAGCGGTGAAGAACTCTCGCTCAACGTGACATTGGCCGCCACGCGCGCCATCATATCCGCCATGGTCTGCGCATAAGGCTGTGCAGCCTCGGCCTGAGCCTGAGCACGACGAAGCTTGGATGCCGCAACCATTTTCATGGCTGAGGTAATCTTCTTGGTCGATTTAACCGACTTAATCCGGTCTCTATAATCGCGTAAGCTTGGCATGTTTAAATGTGCTCTT
>JBFHFW010000376.1:0-1052 GCA_041583395.1 Alphaproteobacteria bacterium | reverse complement strand
TGTGAACATGAACATCATCTCTAAAGATCAGCTGGATGCAAAACGTGTTTTTACAAAACTTCCTCCGATCATTAAGGGTTATTTACGAATTGGTGGTACCATTGGAGATGGCGCGGTCATTGATGAACAATTCAACACAACAGATGTCTGCGTTGTCATGCAAACGGGGCTTTTAACCGACCGCTACCGCAACCATTATGAGCGTAAAATGCAAAGAGCTATGCCCAATAAAAAAGAAATGGTTTGACATGCGAGTGCTTGTCGCTTGTTCAAAGATGCTGGCTTTTGCGCTGCTCACTCTGATCACTCTTCCACTACAATTCCTTGTACTTCTGTTTTGCAAAGGCGATGCCGCCTATATCATCCCGCGCCTGTGGCACGGTACGGTGTGTAAAATTTTTGGACTGAAAGTACAGGTTGTCGGGGAAATATTGCATGCTCCTCAACGGCTTTTCATGAGCAACCACATCTCATACCTTGATATTCCTGTCATCGGCAGTGTTCTCAAGGCTTCTTTTGTGGCAAAAAGCGATGTGCAGACATGGCCTGTATTCGGCTTTTTATCAAAGCTCCAGCAAACAGCCTTTATTAATAGAAAGCGCACCGCCATCGTTGGAGAAACCCAAGCCATAGGGCAACGCCTTAATAATGGGCGTGATCTGATTATTTTCCCCGAAGGCACATCCACGGACGGCCAAAATGTTGTGAATTTTAAATCCAGTTTATTTTCTCTGGCTCTATCCGAAAATAATCAAGATCTTTACATCCAACCCATGACCCTGCGTGTAGAGAGCAGCAACGGAATGCCACCTCAAACTCAAGAGGAACGCGATCTTTATGCCTGGCATATCGCTATGGACACACCCTTGGCATCGCATTTATGGCACTTTGCAAAGCATAAAGGCGCGGAAATTACCTTGATTTTCCACGATCTAATCAAAGCCAGTGAGTTTGACTGCAGAAAAACGCTTGCCAAGGCCTGCCATGAACGCGTAACCTCTGGGCTGAGCCGTTAAACAGAACAATAAAGAGGGATACACACATCATGGCCG
>JBFHFW010000375.1:0-1069 GCA_041583395.1 Alphaproteobacteria bacterium | reverse complement strand
ATCCCCGATACCTGCCTTGGCCAATATGTCCTTTGGCTGGTTTTGCAGCGCGCTGAGAATGACTTTGCAATCCTTGCTCTGGCAGGTTTTGATCAAATCAATGATTGCTTTTAATCCGGTTACATCAATATAAGGCACAAGTCTCATGCGGAGGATCAAAACCTTGGGCATCTCCCCCATGGCTTGCAGCGTTTCTACCATCGGGCCAGCAATTCCAAAAAAGATTGGGCCGGTAATGCGAAGCACTTCCACGCCTTCCGGTAGGTCATCGCGTTGATTTTCAATTTCTTTTCCAGCTTTTCCAGCATCAAACGTATCGCGGATTTTGCGCCCTTGCGTATGAAGAGGGGAAGATTGTCCCATTTGATGTATAAACAGCAAAGAAGCCAAAGTAACACCCACGCCGATAGCAACCGTTAAATCCACCAAAACCGTTAAGCTAAAGGTTAATAACATAACAAGCCGATCAGATTTTGATAGGCGGAAGATATGGATGAAATGCTGAATTTCACTCATATTCCATGCCACAACAAATAAGATTGCAGATAACACGGCAAGCGGAATAAACGCCATGATATCAATAAAAAAGAGAATAAAAATCAGAACGAAAGCCGCATGGAAAATTCCAGCCATTGGAGTCTTTCCGCCGGATTTCACATTTGTCGCGGTACGGGCAATGGCTCCTGTTGCGGGAAGTCCACCAAACAAAGTAGACGCGATATTGGCAAAACCTTGTCCGATCAATTCCTGATTGGGGCGATGTTTGTAGCCAGTCATGCCATCCGCGACTGTAGCGGATAACAACGCTTCAATACCAGCCAAAAAGGCAATGATAAAGGCGGAAGGGATGATTTCAAGGAATTTAGCACCATCCCAGACGGGAAAGGACGGGTGCGGCAATCCAGAAGGAATATCAGGAAAGCGCGATCCTATTGTATCAATCGGCAAATTCAATACATAAACAGACAGGGATGCCAGTATAACGGCAATCAGATATCCCGGTAATTTTGGAACGAAGTGTTTAAGGGCTATAATCACGCCGAGTCCTGATATCCCAACCAGAAGCGTT
>JBFHFW010000374.1:0-1075 GCA_041583395.1 Alphaproteobacteria bacterium | reverse complement strand
CTTTAAATGTGAGGCCTTGTATAGCGGAGAGATCAGGTTAATGCAATTTTTTATGTTGTGGGCATTCGGTGATGTAGCGCAAAAGATGTTTTTTCACAAACGGCTTGGCAACGAAGCCTTTTGCACCGTGATCCATGGCGCGGGACATATTTTGCATATCCGAATTACCGGAGAAGACAACCACATTAGCCTCCGGATCATTCCAGAGCATCCAATCCAGCACATTATGCCCGCTTGCATCGGGCAAACCAATATCAAGGAAAACCAGATCAGGCTCGGTGCTCATAAATTTTTCAACCCCTTCGCTGGCGTCACGGGCTGTGACCATCTGGCAGTAGGGTTCCAGACTTTGCGAGACAAGCGTACGGGTCGTCCGGTCATCCTCGATCAAGAGCACGCGCGGTTTGCGGTTTTCTTCTTCGATCAGCTTAGCCTTACCGGGAGAGAGATAATTCATCGGGTTATCGACTGCTATCCTGTCAAACCCTTCCTGCACTAAAAATGCGACCGGAGACAATTTGAAAAGATGTCCCTTATCCTCGACATCACTGACATATTCTGCGCCCGCTGCGGTGAGTTTAAAAACACTAATTTTAGGGTCGCTTACATTTTGCTCGAACAAGATCTCGCACAGTTTACGCCCGACCCCTTCCAGCACATCATATGGTATATCTCTGGCAACAACATAAAGATCCTGATCACCACAGAAAAATGCCTTCCCTTCAACATCCTGAAGGTAAGAAAGCACCAAGTCCTCAGCCACATAAAGCTGTTCACGATTATTGCGAAGCTCTTCAAATGCGCTGTCTTGCACATGAAGACAAAGCCACTGCGCAGAAGATTCCATCTCGCCGATACGCCGGATGAATCCTGCCAATTCCTTTTCGGCATCATACATCAATACTTCCATCAAGATCTCCTATCTGAAATGATGAATCGCAATTCAAAAATAGTACTTACGTCAGTGTGCATGGCACACCCTAAACAAAAAATATGGGTCAGTCTTCCAAAAAGTGAAGAGCTGACCCAATAAAAGTTTAAGTATGGGGTGGGCAAAAACGATTTATTGCGACCT
>JBFHFW010000373.1:0-1083 GCA_041583395.1 Alphaproteobacteria bacterium | reverse complement strand
CCATCCAGCAAAGGAATGGGCATAAGATTAATAAAGCCCAGATTTATTGAAAGAAGCGCGGTAAAGAAAATAATCGCCAGCAAGCCTTGTTTAGCCATATCTCCGGCTAAGGCGCCTATACGGACGATACCGCCAAGCTCTGTGGCTGAGCGTGTGCCGATGACCATCTGACCGAGGGCTTCCAATGTCCCTGCTGTAATTTCAATTGACTCATTAATCGCCTCGATAAAAGCCCTGGGCAATGCATAATGCACAAGAGCTGTTTCATCTGTTGAAGACAAAATAAGGTAATTGTGATTTTCAGATTCAGGATCATCTAGATTTTCATTGCTCTCCATTAATGGAAAGATCAATAACGCATCCATTTTTTCACCGCGGTCTATCTCAACGCGCATGAATTTATCCATATCCTTTAAAAGAGCTGCGCGAATAAGTGCAACGTCAGTGCCTTCTTCAAAGGATGTCGTGCCAATTTTCCGGATGCTGGAAATGGCTACAGCTTGTTGTGGCGAGACAAGGCCTAAAAGCCCTCTACTGTGCTCGAAGCCAAAATGATCTGTATCTGTAATTTTGTCAGGGCTTGCATAGATATCAACTATCGACTGGCCGCGCTGAACCTTGAAATGACGCTCTGTATCAAGCCCAATCATCATGGCGCGCCGAACCTCTTCAAAGCTTTTGATCTCTTTTCCGTCAATTTCCAAAACAAGATCATGGGGTTCAAATCCTGCACGATCCGCACTGGACCCGACAATAATCCCTGCAGCGGATGGTGGTGTCACCGGTTGGCCGCTGAAGGCAAATAATCCCGTTAAGATAATAATCGCGAATATATAATTGATTGCAGGGCCGGCAAAAACGATCGCCGCGCGCTGCCAAAGTTTTTTGGCAAAGAAAGCCTCTGCCTGATCTTTCTCGGTAAAAGGTATGCTCTTGCCGGTTTCGGAATCACGGTGCATAACCTGCCCCGTTTTCTCATCTTTATAGATATCGATATGCTTGGCACTGGCCGGATCAACATCGCCATAGAGCTTCACATAGCCACCCAACGGAATTAAAGAAACCTTCCAACGCGTGCCATTT
>JBFHFW010000372.1:0-1100 GCA_041583395.1 Alphaproteobacteria bacterium | reverse complement strand
CAGGTGGACACTTAATCAGCGGGCGCACGGCACTGGAGCGCGCATCTTACGAAAGTATTTTGGGCATGGTTTTGGGCATGGGCGCAGCTATCCTAACCGGAAATGGCGGTGCCGCAGGTGCGGTGATGCAGGGCTCGAGCTCTATGGCGCAACGTCATTATTTGATGCATAGCCGCGTTAATGAATCGAGCGCCGATCAGGCCGCGTTGCGTCTCATGGATAAGGCAGGAATGAACCCTGAAGGGCTGGAAACATTCTTCGGTCAATTGGCGGCGCAAGAACTTGTCTCGATTGATCAGCAAAGCGAGTATGTGCGTACACACCCTTTGACCTTGAACCGGATCGAGGCCGTAAAAACCAATGTGCGGGCATCGGCTTATTACGGGCAATCTTATCCTGCGCCATGGGTTGAAGCTCATAAACGTATGAAAGCCAAGCTTTTGGGGTTTATATCGCCTGGGCGTGTATTGTGGGATTATGATGATCTGGATCATAGTTTCTCGGCCAATTATGCACGTGCAATCGCTGCCTATCGCCAAAGCCGTGTTGAAGAGGCACTTGATCTGGTGGATGGTCTGATCAAGCAGGAACCACAAAACCCTTATCTTTATGAGCTCAAAGGTCAGATGCTGATTGAATTCGGGCGTGTAAAAGAGGGGGTTATTCCTCTTAAAAAAGCAATAGATTTAAAACCAGATGCGGGATTGATCCGTATTATGCTCGGCCATGCATTGGTCGAGACAAAACAATTCGAGGCCGCCATTAAAGAGCTGGAACGTGCTTTGAAAGATGAAACACGTTCGGGACAGGCACGGCATCTTTTGGCACAGGCCTACGGGCGTACAGGCGATGAAAATATGGCGAAGCTGAATTTGGCTGAAAAAGCAGCGCTTTACGGACGCCGCACAGAGGCCGGAAAATTGGCCAAGGCTGTTGTGGAAAGTGCGCCACCTGACTCTCGTCCCTATCATTTGGCACAGGATTTGTTGATATATCTGGATATCAAGCCCTAAGCCATGTAGACTATTTAAAGATAGACATGCACATATGAAGGAGTTTTTATCGTGATATCCCGTTCCCGCCTGTTGGTTTACCCCGCT
>JBFHFW010000371.1:0-1105 GCA_041583395.1 Alphaproteobacteria bacterium | reverse complement strand
GGCTTTGCCGTAAAGAACGACTTTTGCGCCAAACTCTTCTGTGCGCTGGATTTTATTAAAGGGCGTGCCGTTGGGCATAACAATTGTCGCCGGAATGCCTAGTTTCTGGGCATGATAGGCTACACCTTGCGCATGGTTACCTGCGGAACATGCGATTACTCCGGCTTTGCGCTGTTCTTCTGTAAGTGTCAGCAGTTTGTTGAGAGCGCCACGTGCCTTAAAAGCATTGGTATGTTGGAGGTTCTCCAGTTTCAGGTAAATATCGACACCAAGGCGCAAAGACAGGCGCGCCGCGCGTACGGTGGGTGTGCGGATGGTTGCAGATTGGATGGCTTTGTGGGCTGTCTGGACGTCTTGAAATGTGATGCTCATTGCCTGATCTCTTGTTAGATATTTGGACAACACGCTATAGGCAAAGCATTTTGTGATCAAGGTTTATCATACAAAGAGGCTTCCCTCGTGCAAATAGAGTACATTTTGATAATATCGCGCAGGCGTTCTTTATCCTTGGCAATGCGCTCGCCCTCTTTGTGGGTGATGGTTTTTATCTGGTGATATTTTTGCGCTTCGGCTTCTTTGAGGTACGCTTTTACCTCTTCATAAAGGCGGTCGATTTCAGGCTTTTTATAAGAAGGGCACTGGCGTTTATAGCTTTGTGGTGCTGCTTCGGGTGTGGCTTTCGGGGCGTTGTAACCGCTGTAATATGGCCGTGATGCGGAAGAGGATTTATTTGACCGATAGGGCAAAAGCGGCGCTTTTTTGGCCGCAGGCGAAGCTTCTTCTTCTTTTGCCGGAGATGTGGTTTTTGTGTCGTAATCACGTTTGAGGTAATACTGCGCCTGAGCTGTTAGTGGTGCGATTAAAGCGACGACTAAGCCTATATTTAAAAACCATCTCATATTTCTACAATACCGCGTTTGAAGAGCGGGTGCAAAAGAAAGCCTATGAGTTTTTTAGGAAAAGCACTTTGTGAAGCCTGATCGATGTGATAGGCTTGTCTTGTAAATTGGTATTCATAAGGACAATTCTTGCCCGATAAACCACGCTACATACCCCGTTTACTTTGCAGGTGTTCATCGCCTCCGCACCCAAGGCTACTGCCTTT
>JBFHFW010000370.1:0-1114 GCA_041583395.1 Alphaproteobacteria bacterium | reverse complement strand
GTGCATAACGCGCAATCGTGATCTTGCGTATAATTGGCCCAATCACAGGAGTAATCATCACCAAAGAATCCACACGATAAGCCAGATCATTTGAGAATTTACACGCATATTTCAAACCCAAAAACATAGCTGGCGGAACCAGCAAAACATGCATTGCATATTTTTGGAAGAAGCCTGATGTTGCAATCAAAGCCGTTGTATAAAATGGAATGTCCTGATCCAGATTTTGAATAAATCCCACGATTTGCGGAACGACGTACCCCATCATGACAACGAGCATCAACACCACAGCAGCGGACACAATCATTGGATAGCGCGTAGCTTTTTTAATCTTGGCCTGCATGAGAGCAACCCATTTTGAATAAGCAATAAGCTGCCCGTAGATTGTAACAAGATCGCCGGTCTGTTCCCCTGCCGCAACCATTGATGTATGGAGCTTGTTAAAAATTTTCGGGTGCTTTTCCATTGCACCGGACAAAGGCATGCCATCGCTCACATCCCGTGTGATATCACTGATCGCATCGCGCAAGACCTGATTCTCCGCAGAATCACGTACATCGGACAAAGCATCCAGCATTTGTACTCCGGCACCTTGAAGTTGGTAAAGTTGCTGGAAAAATTGAATGAGGTCGCGAATTTTAACTTTAGGCGCCAAAAAGCCTGCACTTGTTACCTTCTGCCGATCCAAAGATGTACAATCCACCAGCTCCAGCCCCGCGGTCTGTAACTGGTTATATAGGTCAGATTCGCTGGATGCGGAAACCACCCCCCGAACCGGACGGCCATTTTGATTAATTGCTTTGTATTTATAGCGTTCTATGGGTTGAACTCCCGGCTTTGAAACTCAAAAGATTGCCATCTAGACGTTAATATTGACAACCTTTGCTATGGCATCGAGGTCTGTGATTCCCTCAAGAACCTTTAGAATGCCATCGTCACGCATGCTTTTAAAGCCTTTTTTAACAGCCATTGTTTTAAGCTCGCCTTTACTTTCGCCACGTGCCACCAATTCGTCCATTTCCTCGTCAAAAGATAAAATCTCGACGATACCAACGCGGCCTTTATAGCCTCTGCCGGCACACGCGGCACAGCCGCCCTCTTTATGCTTATAAAT
>JBFHFW010000369.1:0-1115 GCA_041583395.1 Alphaproteobacteria bacterium | reverse complement strand
TTGCGCCTTAAAACACTATATAAGGGGGCAGGAACAACCTAAAAGGATAATTTATTCAATGGCTAAAGAAGATCTCATCGAATTTAAAGGCGTTGTTAGCGAAGTTTTACCCAACGCAATGTTCCGCGTTACGCTGGAAAATGAGCATGTGATCCTCGCCCACACCGCCGGCAAGATGCGCAAAAACCGTATCCGCGTTCTTCAAGGTGATTCTGTTGTTGTTGAAATGACCCCTTATGACCTCACCAAAGGCCGTATTATCTACCGTGAAAAATAAGTCGAGACTAATACTTGCTTCGGCTTCTCCGCGCCGGGTGCAACTGCTTGGGCAAATCGGCATTACGCCCACAGATATCATCCCTGCAGATATTGATGAAACACCCCTAAAAAACGAATTACCGCGTGATCATGCGCTGCGCCTGGCCTGTGAAAAGGCACAAAAGATTGCCGCATCTAACACGAATGCGATCATTCTTGCCGCGGATACGGTGGTGGCTTGCGGACGGCGCATCCTCCCCAAAACAGAAACGCGTGAGGAAGCGCAGCAATGCCTTGAGCTCCTATCCGGTCGGCGTCATCATGTTTATGGCGGCATTGCCCTTATTACACCGGAAGGAAAAACTCTATCCCGCATCTGCAACACTTCCGTCCAATTTAAAAAACTTTCCAGCACCGAGATAAAGATTTACCTCGAAAGTGGCGAGTGGAAAGGCGTTGCAGGTGGTTATGCCATTCAAGGGCTGGCAAGTGCCTATATTAAATCCATATCAGGCTCTTATTCCAATGTCGTTGGGCTATCACTTTATGATACAATGAACTTGTTAGATGGTATTGGATTTAACGCTTAGGCAAGCGACTAGATGGACATTTTAATTGAAGAATCACAAGGCAGCCTCTGGAGTGCCGCTTTGGACAAAGGGCGGCTTGAAGGGCTAGAGGTCGATCCTGCGCATGAAGAAGTGCGCTGGGGCTCTATCTATTACGCCAAAGTCAAAAATATCGACAGAGCGCTCGATGCCGTATTTGTTGATCTGGATGGTGATAATACAGGCATCCTTTATAACAAGGATGTCCGCATCAAAAACAAGGATGGCACAATCACCAAAGGTGGCGAT
>JBFHFW010000368.1:0-1126 GCA_041583395.1 Alphaproteobacteria bacterium | reverse complement strand
GACTGGATTGTAACATCCGAGGCACTTTGCTTCACACACCATAAAAGCAACGCATCAATATTGTCCTCGGAAAAGCGATCGGGCTCATCCGGCCATGTTAAAGACTCTTTATCTTCTGCCTTTACAAGGCTTATCGGCTTGCGGGTTGCCATTGATTATATCCTGTAATAAGTGAAGGAGCGCCGGTGATTTGTATCGCACGATCACCCACGCGCATTTCATCACCACCACCCGTAATACCGCGATCAACCTGCAGGGCATAAGGCGGCGAGATCATACCTTGCGCCAGCAAAGTCCTATAACGTACCATGCCCTGAAAATCTGCCATCAACACATTGAGATCATCCTGAAAAATCTCGTCTGCTTGTTTCAGGCCTTCTTCCCAGCCTTTTGCCACCAGCTCTTCCCACAGTACCCGCTCTTCTTTGTTCTCGGGGCGTAAAATATCGGGTGGCGGCTCGATTACCCCCCAATCACGCTCCAGATAGGTGCGCCATGTGCGCGCGGTTGAAGTAATGCGTGCGTTATTGACGATATTATACACACGGTCAGATACGGCGGCCTCTTGCCCGTCGCCCTCGATAATCAGGGCGTTCACCGATTCCGATATGACAGGTGGCTCGATCATCATACCGGACGGCGCGGGAATAAGCAGCTGACGGAAATTATAGACTTTATTGAGATAACGCGCGCGTCTCTCCAAAGTGTGGCGAATTTCATATGTACGCCATGCAAGCCCGGCACGTGCGCCATAAGAAACGGCAGCCTCGCGCATGGCCTCCTTACGAATATCGAGCGCCATCGTGTCGAGATCTTTTTTAAAATTCGGCGAGCGCGTAATATCTTTAACCTCTTTCAAAGTTAGGGGACGAAGATCCGGCGTTGTCAAAAGCAAATCATGCTCCTTATACAGTTCGGCTTGCGCTGTCGGTACAAAAGCACCGCCCAGCGCCAAAAGCGCCGCCGTTCCAAAAAGCAAAATGTTTCTTTTCAACATCATCATTCAGTGTATCACGCCCCGGGAAACGGTGCGAATTTGGGGACGAACCCCGGGTTATTATTGCCCCACGCCGGTATTGGGTGGGTAGTGAAGCTCAACAAGTTTACGCGCGCCGTTGACGCGAAT
>JBFHFW010000367.1:0-1132 GCA_041583395.1 Alphaproteobacteria bacterium | reverse complement strand
ACGCCCAGCCAAAACATAAAATTACGACCAAAATTATTCATCAATATTATCCTCTTTCAACAGACCCTCAATCTAGCGCATTCACCGTATGACACAAGCCTTATTCGTATAAATCTATGCTTTGGTTTCATGCTCACGATGCATAATCAACTCATCCGCCTGATCATCGCGCTCAAAAATCACACCACCCAATGTCCGCTTCCGGAAATCTTCCGCACCATGTAAAGCAGCGCATAAATCTTCGATTCTTTCCATTCGCGGCAAATAATCCGCGTCGGTAAAAAACGCCTCGAATACCCGCACAATAAGCCTGAGCGCTATATCTTCGGGCTGTTTATGCCACAAAGAATATTGAAATACAATACGGTCTGTATTCTTTTTAATCAGCATTACATCAAAACGCTCGTCACTCACCTCATCTAAAGCCTGCCGCGCCCGAAGTATTCTTTGAGCAGTCAGCGCTAAGCGCTTGGAACTTAGTCCTTCTTCTTCCAGTATAGCACGGGCATTGCGCAAGCGCACACGCGCATATGCCGTATCGAAATTGCTCGGATCATCAATAAAAGGGATGTTTTGATCCGTGGAAAATACGATCAAATCCTCTTTCGCTACATCCAATAAAGGTCGCACAAGAGTTAAGTCTCCACGTGCTTGCTCGAACGCCATTCCTGCCAAACCATTCAATCCCGATCCTTTTGCCAGCCTAAAAAGAAACGTCTCAGCCTGATCATCCTGATGATGCGCTAAAAATAAATGCGTAATGCCATGCGCCGCACAATAATCAGCCATCAAATCATAACGCGCGACGCGGGCGGCTTCCTGAATACGCGTATCAGGTTTCTCGCCCTCCCAACACAAGATCTGATGCACCACACCACCCCAGCTGGAAACAGCATCCGCCACCTGCATCACCTCGGCAGCAGCCTCCACGCGCAAACCATGATCAACGCTCAGCACATGGATCGCCACACCACTTTGCACGCTCCATAAACTCAAAAGCCGCGCCAAAGCCATACTGTCCGCCCCGCCGGACACACCAACAGCCACAGCTTTTTGATTTTTATAAGGATCTAGTTTTTTAAAGATATGGTCAGGATCAAACATCTATCCCTGACACCCAAGACGCGTCATT
>JBFHFW010000366.1:0-1136 GCA_041583395.1 Alphaproteobacteria bacterium | reverse complement strand
TTTGGAGCCTGGGTTTTAGGTCTTTGCTACCCTGCAATCCCTAACCCCTAGAACTCAGGCCCCATTTTTTCGTAAGAATATTTTTCCGATCCCTAACGGATTATTCACACGAAATACCTCCCGGACGCACCGGGCAAAGCCTCAAAGGTTGCCAGAAACGCGACCCGAACCAAACCCAAACCCGGTGCGTCCCTCTTTATTTCCATGACTAAGGAGGGTAGAATATGACTATGACCCGAAAAAAACCAAAATTTGCTCCCCCTCCGATCTATAATCCACTGGACCAGATCTCCAACGACCCCACAGACATCACGCTGAACACACCATCGGATTCAGAAAAGCATGCCCAAGCCCTCATGGCCAAAGCGCAACCCCTTGTGAAGGCCGGTAATCTCCACGGCGCTGCGGATATCGGCTTTGAAATCTTAAAGCTTTACCCCGACTATGTTCCTGCTCTTATTATGATGTCTCAAATACAACTTAACCTTGCGCGCTACGACCTTGCCCTGCCGTGTTTTCGTGCCATCGAAAGTTTAAAACCGGATCACCCCAAACTTTATAGCCATATGGGATATGCCATGGTAGAGCTTGATCTTTATGAAGAAGGTATCCCGTGCCTTGAAAAAGCGATTGAAATTAACAATGATCCTTTTGCCCATTATGCACTCGGCAATGCCTATGCACGGCTAGGGAAGAAAGACCTCAGCCAGAAACATCTTAAGATTGCCCATGAAGAGGAACCTGATGACATTCTCTTTTTAGAACGTTATCTGGCCGATGGATCATGCATTAAAAGCGAAGATGACCCATTAATTCAAAAATTACTGGAGATGGCTTCCAACATCAAAACAATTCCACGCGACAAACAAAGCCGTGTGTATTCCTGCTTAAACACAGCTTACAACAAACTCGGCCAATACGAAAAAGCCTTTGATTTCGCAATCAAGGCCGGAAAAGCCAAGCAATTCGAGTTGCGGGTTATACTGCATGCGCCACCGCCTACGATGCAAAGCGTCGAAGCCTTTTTCACCAAAGACCTGCTGGAAAAGCTGGCTCCAGAGGGACACCCATCGGATCAAATGGTCTTTGTGTTGGGTATGCCACGTTCCGGCACAACGCTTTTAGAGCAAATTTTA
>JBFHFW010000365.1:0-1137 GCA_041583395.1 Alphaproteobacteria bacterium | reverse complement strand
TTGTTAATGTCAGCATCGGGCACAGCGTAGGCACAAAAAAAGTGCATATCATCACCGCAGATGGGCAAAGTCTGGTCGATACACGCTCAACTGCAACACTTAGTATCAGCATACAGGTCGAAGGCAAAAGAACCGTTGAGCGTAAAAATGACAAAGGCGAGATAGAGAACGTCGAAGAAAGCTACTTTGAAACCGGCACGGGTCTGGCATCCTCAAGAACAAGCTGCCACGATCTGTTTAATAAAGCCTCTTATGAAGAGGCTGCCCAAACAGCCCTTAAAATCGCACAAGACCTCCTCATCGCAAAACCCGCGCCCGGTGGGCAAATGCCGATTGTCCTTGCACCGGGTTGGGCGGCTGTATTGCTGCATGAAGCTGTTGGCCATGGCCTAGAAGGTGACTTTAACCGTAAAGAAATCTCTGTTTATAGCGGTAAAGTCGGACAAAAAGTTGCATCATCTCTTGTCACCGTGATCGAACAAGGTGATCTACCGGGTGAACGCGGTAGCCTCCATTTCGATGATGAGGGCATACAAACACAACAAAATGTTCTGATCAAAGATGGTATCTTACAAGGCTACATCCATGACCGGCAAAATGCGCAGCTCATGGGTATAAAATCAACTGGCAACGGTCGCCGCGAAAGCTATGCACATATGCCCATGCCACGTATGACCAATACCTACTATAAAAATGGAGATACTGATCCAGCAGACATCATAGCCTCCGTAGAAAACGGAATTTATATGAGCGATCTGGCTGGTGGCTCCGTGAACATAACATCCGGAAAATTCGAAATGAATGCGACGCTCGCTTACATCATTCGTAATGGCCAAATTTGTGAACCCGTTAAGGGCGCAACTATAATCGGCGACGGTCAAATGGCGATGGAAACAACAACCGCTGTCGGTAATGATTTAGCCATAGAAAAAAATTCTGGCATGTGCGGCAAAGATGGGCAATCCGTCGCCGTAGGCTGTGGTCAGCCAACCATCCGCGTTGATGGACTGACTGTTGGTGGCATGGGCTAAATGATAAAGATATAAGGAACAAAAAGATGTCTCAGGGAAAAAATGATTTTTTGAAAATGGCTCAACCACTGGCGCAACGACTGATCGATCATGCGCTTTTGGATGA
>JBFHFW010000364.1:0-1145 GCA_041583395.1 Alphaproteobacteria bacterium | reverse complement strand
TTCTTGTGCGCTGACCTTAAAGCGGTCTTCCATATGGGACAGTGCGCCTTCCATTTCATGCGCGCGCATGCGGTGCCATGCAAATGTTGCTCCTGCACCGATCACAAAGCCCAAAGCCGTATAAATGATTGCATCCATACCCATATGTCCCCTATCATAAATATATAAGCTTTAATTATAAACCAGATCTGGTGCAGATGAATATAACTCCCCGAAATTCTACTCACAGGCAAGGCGAACGCGGCAACGCCCTGATTTATGTACTTATCGCCATTGGATTATTTGCGATGTTGAATTTTACGCTCTCGCGCAATACCGATACGGGGGAAGCCGGTACACTGAGTGATGAAAAGGCTGAGATCCTTACAACGCAAATTCTGGATTATGCGACACAGACAAAATCAGTTATCGACCAGATGCTCTTTAGCGGCACAGATGTGTGGGATCTGACTTTTGAACGCCCCGGAGAAGCAGGGTACAATACCGCCCCGCATTTTAACAAAGTCCACCACCCCGAAGGTGGTGGCCTGACTTTGGCGCAGCTTCCGGCTGAAGCCATTGCGCAAAATTCAACCAATCCTGTGGCTGGATGGTATATCGGGCGCTTTAACAATGTTGAATGGACAGACCATACCGGCGATGATGTTATTTTGGTCGCGCACCAGATCAACAGAGCCATTTGTGAAAAAATTAATGAGAACGCAACCGGTTCTACGGACATTCCGGCGCTGAGCGGTGTAACATTAGCCAATGTCTTGATTGATGATCAATATCACAACGGCTCAAACGAAGATTTTGATACGGCAGGCTGTGCCGCTTGTGAAAATTATCAGGCTTTATGTGTCTCCGATACGGCAGCATCGCGCTTTAGCTATTATGCGGTAATGGCTTCTAACCCACGGGATTAAACCATTAAAGATCCATACAAAAAAGGCCGGTATTTCTACCGACCTTTTTAAAATCTGTCTTAATGAGTTAAATCTTACTCAACAATTTTTGACACGACACCGGCGCCGACTGTACGGCCACCTTCGCGGATCGCGAAGCGCAGACCTTCAGACATCGCGATAGGTGCGATCAGCTCGACTTCCATGCCGTTGATGTTATCGCCTGGCATCACCATTTCTGTACCTTCAGGCAACTTC
>JBFHFW010000363.1:0-1158 GCA_041583395.1 Alphaproteobacteria bacterium | reverse complement strand
GCCTTTATGTTTTTACTTTATAATCCATTGCTACGGCGCAGCACGGTTTTGCAATGGCTTGGAAAAAACTCTTTGATTATTTTTGTTATCCATCAACCGATTTTATTTATGGTCTGGAGTGCGCTTGTGCAATACGCCACGCTTACGCTGGTTACACAATCTATGCTGACGGTGATTATAACTTTAGTGTTATCATCTTTCGGGAGCTGGTTTATCCGCGCCTTTGAGCCGCTGAATATGTTTTTATTCCCGCAGGATATAAGGCAGTGGCGTGCGCTTTTTCAGGTGCGGAAACTCAGGGAAACGTGAAAAAGATGTCACAGACTTTGCAGCATTTTCAAAAGGCCTATTTTTATTACGCCACGATTTTAACGGGCTATTTATTGATCTCGGCTTTTTATATTTTTCCCAGCGGCTATCCGCAGCCTGCTGATATGGTCATGTTTTTAGCCGTCGCCCCCGGTGCGGCCATGCTATTTTTGCATAATCATAGGCATATTAAAATGCCTTATCTTCTGGGCGCATTTTTTGTCGGGCTAACGGTCATTATCAATTTGATGCATTATATGATTGCTGCGCCTGATATACGGTTTATCCTTTCCAGCGCGATCTATCTTTATAATTTTCTAGTGTTTTTGGTGGTGTCACACCTCTATCGGCATTTTGGCGACAGGCTTTTTAAGCCAACCACCTTGGCGCTTGCAGCTATCATAGGGATTGAAGTGCTTCGGTTACTGACTTTTCCTGAAGAAAGCTGGCGAAAGACAGGGACGCTGAATAACCCCAATCAATTAGCTTATTGGTCACTGCTAACGATGATGATGTTAGTTGTGATTAAAACAAATCGGCGTTTTTCGCTGCTGGATTACGGTTTAATTGCTGCGCTGATTTATATCCAGTCCTTAGCGCTCTCCAAAGCGGGTATTATTACCTTTGGCCTGACGATGGTGATTTTACCTTTTATCCCGCAAGTTAGTAAGGCTGTACGTTTCCTTTTGATCGGTGCCATGCTTTGTTGCTTAACTTATCAGGCTTTTAATATAGAAGCCCTTACCCGCACCTATGAACATTTAACAACCCTGCAAGCCATGGCAGATCGTGTAATGGGGATCGGAGAAGAGCGCGACGATAGCTTTAGCGCACGTGGTTATGGGCGTT
>JBFHFW010000362.1:0-1162 GCA_041583395.1 Alphaproteobacteria bacterium | reverse complement strand
ATTAAATTTCAACTCACCTATGTGCAATAGGTTCCATTTCATTTTTTGCGCCACAGCAAAATGCCATCCGTCCAATATGTTTCTAGTTCCGGATTGTAATATTCCGGAACTAGAAATGCTAGGGTCAGATTTCATTAATTTCATACAATTCTGTTAATAAGAAAGGAGGAGGATACAATGAAAACAAGCGATAGCATAGCTATAGCTACGGTGAGCTTGTTTGAAGCAGGAGATTCGCCCTTTCTTATTAACCTTGTAAAGGCGCCGCATATTTTTGTATCTATTTGTTCAAATCGTTTGCACGTAGCTACGGCTATGTTCTGCACGATTTTCACAAATATCTTCCAAAAATCTGACGGGCGCAGAATGAATTAAATTAATAAAGTCTGACCCTAGGGGGAGAATTTAAAATTTTTTCTGTTTGTTGCCATGATCAAAAGCTATTTTGATCCCAGAAAGTCGTAATAAAAACTCCCCCATGTCTCTTTGTACGCAAGGAAAGGTTTTTGGATCAGAATTTTATTGACGGAATGTTTTACGGGGGGCTATGGTCTTGTTTTTTTAGATATTTTAGGAGGGGACTATGATGCAACCAGATATTGGTGTGGAAAATTATCTTGCGAATCCTGAGCGTGGTCAGCATTTGACGGATCTGTTTAATGCAAGGGGTATTGATCCTTCTGAATTGGCAAATGCTGTTTTTCGCGTGTATCGTGATGAACAGTTTAAGAAACAAGATATTGAGCTTCTTGGTCCCGCTGCGTCATTGGCTTGCGAAGTAAAGCTGGAGCATCGGGATTTTATAGATCTTTACGGAACGCAAAGATCTGCGGCTCAGACAGAGTTTCTTGCGGGACGCCTTGTTGAAGGCATGGCTTTTTCGCGTTAATTTTGCCCTTTACGCTTCAGTATCAATTTGTGCGCCGGGGGTTTGATCAACAGGGGGCTCTTCTGTAGGGGCGCTGCCATCATCTTTGGCAACACCAACGCGCGCAGGGCGGAGCAGGCGGTCTTTGAGGATATAGCCTTTTTCCATGACTTGCATGATGGTGCCTGCGGGTTTTCCTGTATGTGGTGCTTCGAACATAACCTCGTGGAAATTCGGATTAAATGGCTCATCCATAGGGTCAATTTGTTTAACACCATTTTTCTCGAATGTTTT
>JBFHFW010000361.1:0-1168 GCA_041583395.1 Alphaproteobacteria bacterium | reverse complement strand
TCACCGCAGCCGCAATCAACCTCAGCGCCTGTGAATCAGCAAATGTAGAATCAAAATACCCCACCAGCCGTAACCGCGAGATCAATGAACAAGATATCTACACAGAAGAGCAGGGCATCTTCGGTGAAGGCGGCATCTTCAGCACCAAACGCAAAGACGAGGATTCTTCCGGCGCGGTTCTAGGCGTTAACAGCTTCTTATGGCGCGCGGCACTTGATACTGTGTCCTTCATGCCACTGGCCAGCGCTGATCCATTTGGCGGCACCATTCTTACCGATTGGCATACACCGTCCGGTAAAACCGATGAACGCTTTAAGGTCAACGTTTTCATCCTGAGCCGTGAACTTCAAGCCGATGGCGTTCGTGTCACCGTCTTCCGCCAAACCCGCAAAAATGACACATGGGTGGATAGCCCAACAGACAAAGCCACAGCCACGCAGCTAGAGGATTCTATCCTGACCCGCGCACGCCAGCTCCGCATATCCAAATTAGGTGACAACTAATTTCATAAATTTATTGAGAAGCTTATGAAAAAATGTTGCAAACGGATTTCAAACGTGTCATAAGGCGCGCGAAAGATCTTTGTAACTTTCCAATTTGCTCCTAAAGCCCGCCTCATAAAGCTTTGGAAGCAAATTAGAGCGCTATTAAGACTTTGTAACAACAACTAAAGTTTTACAGGTTTTAATAGTCATGAATTCACTTGATCAAGCAATCCAAAAGGGATACGCGCTTGCGGCCGAGGGCAAAGAAAAATCCGCCTTTCTACTTCGCGATACCCCACTATTCATTGTCCAAAGCACAAAAGATAGCGAAGACCCGCAAGAGAACGCTGGTATAGCCATCAGTGATAGCTCTTTTGCACGATTTTATTACGATCCCGATAACCATGCTGTTATTCTACTTGGCGCAAAATCCGCTCGCCAGCTTTTTGCTGAACGAGACACCGCTGGAAAGCTCAAGCCCCAGAAAGGATACGTTAAAAACAGTCATGTCATCGGTGCCCGCCTTTTGAAAGAAGAACAACGGGGCAATCCTCCCAAACTCACCGAGGGCGATATTGAATTTTTCAAACGAAAGTTCAAACATTATAGCGGTAATCTCAATCATATCAGTCACCGCCACTACACTTACCATGCCGCCCTTGATGCCGAAACCGGTGCCGAGC
>JBFHFW010000360.1:0-1182 GCA_041583395.1 Alphaproteobacteria bacterium | reverse complement strand
CGATGAGCGCGAAGGTGGCGTGCGCGCGCTCCTTAATTTGGGGCATACATTCGGTCACGCGCTTGAGGCTGCGGCGGGATATGACGGGACTTTGCTACATGGGGAGGCCGTATCAATCGGCATGTGTATGGCCTTTGATCTATCCGTTTCAATGGGCTTATGCAGTGACGGAGACGCGCAGCGCGTTAAAGCGCATTTGCAATCCGTAGGCTTACCGATTAAACCCGCATTGACCAAGGCTACGCCCGAATCTCTTATTCAAACAATGAAACGTGATAAGAAAGTGCTATCGGGAAAAATGAAATTTATCCTCACGCGTGGCATCGGGCAGAGCTTTATTAGCGATGATGTGACCGAAGATCTCCTTCTTCCTATTTTAAAGGATGCGTTATCATGATTGTGGCACCCATTATTGCGATTATTATTCTTATTTTGCTGTCCGGATTTTTCTCTGGTTCTGAAACAGCTATGACAGCAGCCTCACGTGAACGCCTTCATGGGCTAGCCAAGGAGGGCAATAAACGCGCTGCTTTGGTTGAGCATATCGGTGAGCGTAAGGAGCGTATGATCGGCGCGCTACTATTGGGCAATAATATGGTGAATATTTTGGCCTCGGCTCTGGCAACATCAGTTTTAATCAAGGTTTTTGGTGAAGCAGGGGTCGTGTATGCAACCCTGATCATGACAATGCTGGTTTTGATTTTTGCAGAAGTGCTGCCGAAAACTTACGCGCTGCACCATGCCGATTCGATGGCGATGCGCATTGCCCCTATTATTCGTGTGGTGATTTGGGCTTTTTCTCCCGTAACCGAGTTGGTGACAGGTATTGTAAGGCTATGCTTGAAGGCTTTCGGGGTTGATATATCTAAAGTCACCGCCGGATCACATTTTGAGCTCCTGCGTGGTGCGATCGAGATGCATCAGGGCTCGGAACAAGAGGTTGTCGAGCAACGTGCGATGCTGCGCTCGATCCTTGATCTGGTGGACGTCGATGTTGAAGAAATTATGGTGCACCGGAAAAAGGTTGAAATGATCGATGCATCACTTCCGATGGAGAAAATTGTCGAAGCGGTGCTTGAAAGCCCGTATTCGCGCCTGCCTGTGTATCAGGATGAAACCGATAATATTACGGGCGTGATCCATGTAAAGCAGCTTTTCCGTGCGCTGAAGGATGAGGAAAAT
>JBFHFW010000359.1:0-1195 GCA_041583395.1 Alphaproteobacteria bacterium | reverse complement strand
CGAAAAGCCCGGTGTACCACGTGCAATCACACGCGCATCGACATTAGAGGCCAACGGAATTTTCTTCATATGGACTTCAAGGATCTTTGTCCGGCCATTAATATCCGGCAAAGGCACAGTAATCTGGCGGTCAAAACGCCCGGGACGCAACAAAGCAGGATCAAGGACATCCGGACGGTTAGTTGCCGCCAGAATAATCACGCCTTCATTGGATTCAAAACCGTCCATCTCGACAAGCATCTGGTTCAAAGTCTGCTCACGCTCATCATTACCACCACCAAGGCCTGCACCACGATGACGACCGACCGCATCGATCTCGTCAATAAAGATAATACAAGGCGCATTCTTTTTGCCCTGCTCGAACATGTCACGCACACGCGATGCACCAACACCAACGAACATCTCGACAAAATCAGAACCGGAAATCGTAAAGAACGGCACATTGGCTTCACCGGCCACCGCACGCGCGATCAAGGTTTTACCCGTACCGGGCTGCCCGACCAGCAAAGCACCTTTAGGAATTTTACCGCCCAAACGCTCGAATTTCTGGGGATCTTTAAGGAAATCAACAATCTCTTCCAGCTCCTGCTTGGCTTCTTCAATACCAGCCACATCGTCAAAGGTCACACGTCCCTGACGCTCGGTCAGCATTCTCGCGCGGGATTTACCAAAGCCCATCGCACCACCACCGCCGCCTTTGCCGTTCATCTGGCGCATAAAGAAAATCCATACACCCACAATCAAAATCGCAGGCAGCAACGAAACCAAAATCCCCATCAAAGAGATTTGCTCGGGAGCCTCCATTTCAGCCTTGATCTGCACCGCCGTCCCCGCAAGGCGCTCAACAACATTTTCGTTCAAAGGCACTGTCGTTGCAAAAGCAGAGCCCGATGAGAAATGCCCCTTAAGCTCTTGCCCCTTGATCGTGACATCCGCAATGCGCCCGGCACGGGATTCAGCCATAAAATCACTATAGGCAATCTGCTCCGCAGAGCCCCTACCTTGCATTTGCGCACCTTGAAAGACGTTAAAAACAAACATCAACAACAAGGCTACGCCCAGCCAAAACATAAAATTACGACCAAAATTATTCATCAATATTATCCTCTTTCAACAGACCCTCAATCTAGCGCATTCACCGTATGACACAAGCCTTATTCGTATAAATCTATGCTTTGGTTTCATGCTCACGATG
>JBFHFW010000358.1:0-1196 GCA_041583395.1 Alphaproteobacteria bacterium | reverse complement strand
GCAAGATGAGTTTGTGGTATGGGGTAGCGGTGAGCCGTTACGGGAATTTTTATATGTCGATGATCTCGCCGATGCATGTGTGTTTTTACTACAACAATATAGTGGAGCAAAGCCGGTGAATGTGGGGTCTGGTGAAGAGGTTTCGATTGCCAATTTGGCACAGAAAATTTGTGATGTTGTTGGCTTTAACGGTGCGTTGCGTTTTGATAATGAGAATCCCGATGGTGCGGCGCGCAAGGTCATGGATTCCTTACGGATTTATGATGCGGGTTGGCGGCCTAAGGTGTCTTTGGAGCAGGGCTTAAGGCGAACATATCAGTGGTACATTGATCATGCTGCATAATGTAACGCCTGTAATTTTGGCTGGTGGGCAGGGGCGGCGTTTGCGGCCTTTGACCTCTGCTATGCGACCAAAACCATTTTTAAAATTGGGTTCAAAATACTCGCTTTTGCAGCGCAGCGTGTTGCGTTGTCAGAAGGCGGGAATGGCGGTGCCTGTCATTGTTTGTTCGGCGGGGATGAAGGCACGTATTGCCGAAGAACTTGTGGGCATTGCTGATGATGCGGTGATTTTGGAGGAGCCTGCCGCGCGCTCGACCGCACCTGCGATTGCTTTGGCGGCTTTGCAAGTTAAGGGTTTGATGGCGGTGATGCCAAGTGATCATGTGATTGTCGATGAAGATATGTTTGCAGCCTCTTTGATGCGCAGTGCAAGCTATTGCGGGGAGCAGATCATATCGCTGGGTGTGCAACCGGACGGGGTGAAAACACGCTATGGCTATATAGACTATGCGGATGATGGTGCGATCCGGCATTTCATTGAAAAGCCGGATAAAATCACCGCACGTGCGATGATTAAGTGCGGGAATGTTGCATGGAATACAGGAATTTTTGTGTGTGATGCGGGGGCTTTGCTGCAAAAATTTGTGCAATATGCGCCAGATGTTTTTGCGGCGGTCAAAGAAGGGCGCTATGAAGATGCACCTAATATCTCGATTGATCATGCGTTGATGGAAAAAGTGGAAGGTGCGCATGTCTGCCCTGTGCAAATGGGATGGTATGATGTAGGATCGAAGTCTGCGTTATTCTACGCGTTTTTGAAGGGATATTTACGATGAGAAGCCAGTCTACCAATCATTTATTGATGATCGAGCCAGCCTCGTTTTACGCTAATCCGGAGACGATGGAGACCAATG
>JBFHFW010000357.1:0-1198 GCA_041583395.1 Alphaproteobacteria bacterium | reverse complement strand
CCTTGGATGTGTAAAAGATCGTACTTCATACTGCGGATTGTACGCTAATAGCGACAAAAAGAAAAGCCCCACCAAAGGGCAGGGCTTTGCACAATGCGCTAGGCATGCTTTTTATTCGGCAGCACTGATAGAGCGTCCGGCTATACGGCCTTTAAGCGCTGCAATTCCCAGCCACGCCAGCGGCACAAGCAGCATAGCAGCGGTCATCACATCGGACTTCAGAAGTTTCTTTGCGGGTTTCACAAATTGGTGAACAGCGTCAGTTGCCTCAGCACCCAGCATAGGCAGGCCGCCTTTCATCTCTGTGACTTCATAAACGCCATAGACGAAGAGGTGGATCGCAAACAACACCAAGAACACGCCGGAAACCTGTAGGAACAAGCGCAAGTTAATGCGGTGACTTTGATATTTCCACAGTACTGCAACGCCTGCAACGGAGATAACACCTATAACAGCACCCAGTATCATGGCTTGTGCATCGGCTTGTGCGCTGAGCGAACCCAGCATCAGGGCTGTCTCCATGCCCTCGCGGGAGATCATAAGAACAGTAAAGATAAAGACACCGATCATGGCACCCATGCCGTCTTTTTTGGCTGAAACTTCAAGTTTCTCACCGATATTGCCGCGGATGTTTTTGGCTGTTTTCATTACATAAATTGTAAAAGAAGCAACCATTGCACCGGCAATCATCGCCAATATGCCTTCCCATACGGGGTCATTGGCAAGCTCGGCTACGTGCCAGCCTGTTGTGGCGCTGATCAAAAGGGCGAACGCGATACCTGCATAAACGGGTTTGATTAAGCTGGTGCGCCCTGTGTTTGTCAGGTAGGCCAGCATAATAGCGACAATCAAAAAGGCCTCGAGCCCTTCGCGGAAAGTAATAACGAGTGTTTCTAACATTTTTCTAAAATCCTCATTTAATAATGGTTCTCAATTTCATAGAGTGAATGAGAATGAGTTGCAAGAGTAAAAAGGCCTTTGCGCAAGAATTTTTTGTCTCTATAACTGGTGATTATGAGCAAGGCACAAATTACAAATTTCTATGAGCATCCTCCGGTCTCCGGCGGGCAGCCAAAATCTCTGGTGATTTTGCTGCATGGGCTGGGCTCCAATGGGCAGGATTTGATTTCGCTGGCACCTTTATGGGCGCAAAATTTGCCCGATACGCTTTTTATCTCTCCCGATGCGCCTTTTGCGT
>JBFHFW010000356.1:0-1200 GCA_041583395.1 Alphaproteobacteria bacterium | reverse complement strand
TCAACCAACATCTATCAGCGATGAAAATAACTTCCACGATGTTTTATACGAGATCAGCGTCGGTGGATCGCTTTTTGATAGCCTCAACATTATTTCCGGCGTAACCTATGATGACCGTCAAGGTACATTGAAAGTAGGTTCCAGCCGTTTTGATGAATCGCTCGAGGGCTTTTATTTTCAGGCCGATTATACGCCGGTTGATTGGCTAAAACTCATCGGTGGTGTGCAGCTGAACAAGCCTGAGGTTATAGAAGTTGCGCAAATTTCTCCTCGTGCAGGTGCTATCGTTCATTTTACGCCGCAAATAGGCGCCAAGCTTCTTTATGGTGAAGCGTTCAGATCCCCCGAAGGCTCGGCTGTCCGCTTAAACATTCCGGCTGCGGTTGGAAATCCAAGTCTTAAATCTGAAACGATCGTGACAAAAGAATTGCAGCTTTTTTATAGCGGTGAAAAATACGCCTCGGCGCTTACTCTTTATAGGTCCGATGTGGATGGTACGATTACCACGGGCACTAATCCTAATGCTCCTCCTGCTTTGACTTATTTTAATGGCGGGAACACCGAATATAAAGGCATTGAGCTCGAAGGAAAAGCATACCCCAATGATCGATTGGAAATGCAGGGGTCGCTCACATATCAAATGGGCAGAGATCCTATTACCAACGTTACGGATATCTCTATTTCTCCACATTTAATGTTTAAACTGGGTGCTTCTTATGAATGGGATAACGGGATCACACTCGGTGTCTTTAACCAGCATGTCTCGGATATGGTTCGCTATAATCCGGCGCGCTTGCCGAACAGAGAGCTACATCCAAAGCCCAAAAGTACAAACATGCTGACGGCTAATCTTTCTGTTAATTTAAATGAAGCTTTTGATTTGAAAGGCATCAATATGCCGGAGACAACATTCTCACTGTATGGTGATAATTTATTGGATGAAGATATTTATTACGCCACAATATCAGGCGGTGCATTTGCCAATACATTTCCTGGCTACAGCGGTCGTGCGGTTTACGGGCGGTTGAGTGTGAAATTTTAGGAAGCCATGAAGGGGAAAATGGCGGACACGGAGGGATTCGAACCCTCGATAGAGCTATAAACCCTATACTCCCTTAGCAGGGGAGCGCCTTCAGCCACTCGGCCACGTGTCCAGCGCTTTTATCAAGTGTTTGTGATATCAGGAAAGGTGATGCAGAT
>JBFHFW010000355.1:0-1210 GCA_041583395.1 Alphaproteobacteria bacterium | reverse complement strand
TCATCTCTTCGGTTTGAAGGAAAATGTGATCGTTGGTCGCCTCATTCCTGCTGGTACAGGTGCGCAGGTGAACAAACTCAAGCGTATTGCTGCTGGTCGTGATGCGGTTATTCTGGCCGCACAGCAAGCCGAGCAAGAAGCCCTTGAAGCCGCTGCAGCAAGCGAAGAGGATGCTGCTGCGTTAGAAGGTGGTGAATCTGCATCAGAAGGGGATGCTGGCGCAAACGAAGCAATTGCTAGCTAACCTTTAATGTGACTAATATATAATGAATTACAAAGGGCGGTCCATTGAGAGACCGCCCTTTTTTCTTGATAGTAAAAATACACTATGTTAATTCAAGCCTAAGCATTGAACATAAGGAATAAATTAATGAGTAATGATAACAATCTACTGGCGGTTCTATCGTTGTGTAGGATCTTCAAGGATAAAACAGAAGAATGTATACAAAAGAGTGAAGAGCTTACTCAGAAAGCGACTGATGTAATGAAACCACATATGGATGCTGCGGAAGAAGTTATGTCTGCACTGCTAGAAATGGTGGAAAATAATCCGTTTGATAATCCAGAAGACATAGTTAACGATTATGATTTTCAAATGGCCAATCTAAAAGTTATTGAATTTGGTGCTTCAATTATGCCCAATATTCTTGATGCACAAGATGTATGGGATGCACTCCCAGATGAGCTAAAAAATAATGCAGACGCTGCAAGCATTCTACGTCAACATGGTGCCGAGAATATGGCTAACATCTGCTTGAACGCTCCCCCTCAACCATAACACCTTACATGGTTTTGTATGGCTCTTAAGCAAGCGTTTGTAGCAGATACCCGACAGCAAAAGCCAATGCTGCTGCTGCGCTAGAAAGTGGCGATAGCGATAAAAATGAAGAGGCAATGGCCAGCTAATTTAGTGGCCTGACGTCCGTAACATTATAATGATAAAAGGCGACCTCTCCGGAGGTCGTTTTTTTGACCTTATTTGATTGACATAATATAATTTTGAGGTGTATACTGTGCTCCTCGTTGACAGAACTGATAATAAGGCGAATTGAGAGTGGGCGTTATTCCCCAAAATATTATCGAGAATTGGCAGGCGCAATATGAGCCTGAGAGTGATTTGTGGCAAAAATATCCGGAGCTATTATCGCACCGTGATAAAATCATGCAGCTTATTGCTCTGGATGAGGAAATCATCAAGCAATTCGCATGG
>JBFHFW010000354.1:0-1214 GCA_041583395.1 Alphaproteobacteria bacterium | reverse complement strand
CCAACACAGCGATTGCCTGCCAGGACATCAATGGAAATGATTTGCCAACACCTGCAAATTACCCTTTTCCCTCACATCTCGCGCTTCATCAATTACTGGCTCTTTACTCCCAAGGTATTTTTATCATTGGCGTAATCATATTGCTCTACCTTGTAACGGTCATCGTAGGCGAAACAGCGACCACAGGAAGCCCCTTTGGTCAGCGCTATAACAAAACATGGGTACCAATACGCATTATTTTATTCTTTACACTTCTTACCCCGATGAGCGGCCCAAATGCAGGCATAAATCTCGGTCAACGCATTGTTTTTGAAGCAGCACATAAAGGTTCTGTCTTTGCGACAAATGGCTGGATCTATTTCAACAAAACGCTATCCGATAGCTACCTCAGCAATACACAATCTATCCTCACAATGGGAAAAGGCTCCGACCTGATCGCCAAGCCCAGAATACCGGAGGTGAATGCACTTGTAAAATTTATGTCCGTGGTACAAGCCTGCCAGCGCGCAGAAATGACAATGCGCTCCGAGGAGGACACTCCTCCCGAAATTAATCCCTATCTTGTGCGCAGTTTTCAAATTCTATCTTTTGATAACCAACCAACACCAAACTATCTGGACATGACGTCCACCACTTATGAGGCTGCCCGCAAATACGCCAATAACGGAGATTTGATCATTCGTTTTGGCTTCCCCAACGATGATCCCAACAAAATTCGGCAGTATAATCTCCACTGGAACTACAAAGGTAAAGTAAAGCCTATTTGTGGTGAAATTATCATTCCGGCCAATAATGGAAATTTGAAGGCTTCGGATAAAATTAACGAACTCTACTACGATTTACTTCTTGATATGTGGGAAGATAAAGCCATCAAGCAAGCGGCACAATGTATTGCGCTGCCAAAATCTAAACGTGATGCTGGTATAGACTGTACAAAATCAAATCAGAAACTATCACTAGAGCTCATCACCTATTACCATCAATATCTAGATGAGAAATTACAAAAGCTCATTAATCAGGCCTCCGATGATAGTGATGATTGGAATATTCCCGAACAACTCATGAAAAAAGGATGGGCAGGGGCTGCTATTTGGTACAACCGCGTTGCGGCAATGAATGGAGAAATTTCATCTGCCGTCTTTGGTATCCCACAGCCAGCAAAGTATCCATTTGTTATGGAACTCGTAGCCAATAAAAAACGCCTGACCACGGTT
>JBFHFW010000353.1:0-1217 GCA_041583395.1 Alphaproteobacteria bacterium | reverse complement strand
GTGACTTCGCCGTAATATTTATCATTGTAGTTTGTGGGGCGGTAATCATATTTGCCCTCATCAAAAGGAGCATCAAGGATCAGGCTTTTGGGTTCCCAGCCTGCTTCCAGTGCCGTGAGATACAAAATAGGCTTGAAGGTTGAACCGGGCGGACGCTTGGCTTGGGTAGCGCGGTTAAACTGGCTGGTTGCATAGTTTTTGCCTCCGACCATGGCAACAACCGCCCCGTTGGGACGCATGACAAGTACAGCGCCCTGACTTAGATTATGTGCATCGGTGCCATTCATTAATGCCTGAGCCAATGCCTTTTCAGCGTAAGCTTGAATGGTCGGATCAAGGCTTGTTTCTACAATCAAATCACTTGCAGGCGTGCCAATGAGTTCTTCAAGACCATCAACCACCCAATCTGTATAGTAACGTATAGCGTTTACTCCACCGGAAGATGGTTTGGTTTTGGGGTGAGGGGGAGATGTTGTGATGATTTGGCTTTGTTCTTTTGTGATATAACCTGCATCAGCCATAGCGCCGAGAACAACGCGAGCCCGTTTTTCTGAAAGTTCCGGGTTGTTGAGCGGAGAGTAGCGCGAGGGGGCTTTAAGTAAGCCGGCAAGTGTGGCTGCTTCTTTTAGGTTTATCTCCGTGGCTGATTTACCGAAGTAACGCTGCGATGCTGCTTCGACACCATAAGTGCCGGAGCCTAGATAGACGCGGTTGAGATAGGCGCTCAAAATTTCATCTTTGGTCAGTTCCTGTTCCAGCCATAGAGCCAGAAGAGCCTCTTGGGCTTTGCGTTTAATTGTCCTGTCTTGTGAGAGGAAAAGGTTTTTGGCCAGTTGCTGAGTGATCGTGGAGCCGCCTTGCACAACTTTACCTTTGATAATATTTGTTGTCATAGCACGTGCAAGGCCAAGCAGGTCTATACCGAAATGATTGTAAAAGCGTCGGTCTTCAATGGCTAGGACGGCGTTAATCAGATTGGGGGGGAGCTCATTGGCAGACAGGCTGCTGCCTTTTGTTTCTCCGTAGCGCGCAATGGTTTCCCCATTGGCTGCTTTGATGGTGATAGCGCTGCGGTGTTCGAATGAGACAGAGGAGGCCATGCGTGGGAGTTCTGCTCCATACCATGCGAGCAATAGGCCGCCAATAATTAGTCCCCACACTCCGAGCACAAATAGCCATTTTATTGCAAATTTCAGCTTGCTACGCTGTGGTTTTCT
>JBFHFW010000352.1:0-1226 GCA_041583395.1 Alphaproteobacteria bacterium | reverse complement strand
GAAAATAACAACAAGACCAACGGCGACAAGACCGAATTTAGCCGCCGGGTTTTTCTTTAAAAGCGTACCCAAAGTGCCGTCAGAGGGCGTTTCAAAATCATCAAAGCCCTCCTCATCCAGACCGAGATCATCGTCGCCGAAATCTATTTCATCATCGCCCATATCATCTTTATCATCAATCATCGAAGAATCCTTCTCGTTCGGATAGGCGTGCGCGGATCATTTGTCCGCCATCGGAAAGAAGCAACACAGGTGCATTTTGAATTTCATAAACGCGCATGCCATCAGCCGAAGCTACAGAGCTCGTCCAGCTTGGTGAAAGCAGGGTAAGCGGCGTGCGCACATAGGTATTTTTGCCTCTTTTATAGGCGCTGGTGCGGACATCGGCACCCGAGACATTGAGGCGCTCCGAGCCTTCGGGCGGGATACCTTGCAAGATAGAGGAAATGTCGGCGTCACCGGCCTGAATTGTAATCCCGCTTTCAATGAGGGGCGCTTCGGCTAAAGGACCATATTCGGGAATGAGTGCATCAAAGCGGTAATGTACTTCGTCACGCCGTGTTTCCAGCGTAACGATGATCGGTGTTTTAAGCGTCAAAAGTCGCACCGACATATTACCGCGCGCAAATTCGGATAGCGGCGTCACCCGCACAATATGGGTGCCTGTACCAGTTTCGGAATGAACAACATCAAAATTGCCGGCCCATGTAATGTCCTCAATCGGCCACGGTGCGCCGGAAACATCCAGAAAGTTGAGCGTTGTCACATGACCCTTTGCGGTTTTAACGAGGGCAGGCTTTGCACCCGGATCAAGTGCGATGGTTTCAACCGCGACCTCGGGTTTGGGGCTGGGGTAAACGGGCAGTTCAACAGATTCTTGTGTTTGATCGAATTTTTCCAGCAGCGTGCGGATCTCCTCGGGACGCAAGGGCAAAAGCCCTTCAATCGCGGCCTCGAAGGCTTCACGCCGCACATCTTCCTTGAGTTGCTGGTTCATCTCGGCACTTGTCATGGGGGCGGGCTGAATATCGCCATTAAGGCGCTGGGCATTGCCGCTTTTGAAAAAGTCTGGAATGGGTGAGGTCGGTAATGGCGCTTGCGCATTTTGTGCATGTGCGGAAAGAGCAGCGCTTGCGCTGAGGCAGGCAGCAAAGCCAAGAAGTCTTCCTAAATGTAAAATACGATGTTTCATGCTGTCTGTGGCGATGCGTCCAGGGTGACGGTTG
>JBFHFW010000351.1:0-1226 GCA_041583395.1 Alphaproteobacteria bacterium | reverse complement strand
GCCCTCGGTTTTGCGCATGGCAGCCCGCGTATTGGGGGGCAAGGTCTGATCCATTTCTTCTTCCGGTGGGCATGGATGATTGATGCAATCCAGTTTCCACTCCTTGATCAACCGGTCACGAAACGCATAGACCTCGTCCATCTCCATACCGGTATCAAGCAGCACCACAGGAAAAGGAACGCGCCCGAAAAAGGCCTTGCGCACCATCCATAACATCGCTGTTGAATCTTTGCCGATTGACCACAACATCGCCAAAGGATGTACACGACTGTAAGCCTCACGAATGATATAGATTGTTTTGGCTTCCAGTTCGTCGAGGTAAGGATACATCGGTATTTATAACCCTCTATGCGGTTTTAGACAGGCGTTCATTCTCTGCCTGCGCGGGCGTGACAGCTTGCCTCCCGACCGAGATATAATGAAAACCGCGTTTTTTCATGTCTTCTATTTTATAAATGTTACGGAGATCCACCATGCGTTTTTCTTTCATGATACCCTCTATACGGCCGAGATCCAAAGCGCGGAACTCGTTCCATTCAGTCACAATCACCAACGCATCCGCACCTGTGGCGGCTTCATAGGCATCCTTGCACCACTCCACATCCGAAACGTGCTTAGCAGCTTCTTTCATGGCAATGGGGTCATGCGCGGCAATCTTGGCGCCAGCCTCTTGTAAATGCTTGATAATGACAAGGCTTGGTGCTTCACGCACATCATCGGTGCCGGGTTTAAACGATACACCAAGGACAGCAATGCGTTTACCTTTCACATCACCGTTGCAAATATCAATCACCTTATCCGCCATTTCGTGCTGACGTTTGGTATTGATATCCACCACAGTCTCGATGATACGCTGGGGCGCACCATATTTTTGACCGATCTGGGTTAGTGCCAGTGTATCTTTAGGGAAGCATGACCCGCCATAGCCAGGCCCGGCATGCAAGAATTTGGAGCCAATACGCCCATCAAAACCAATGCCTCTGGCGACTTCTTGGACATTCGCACCTGTTTTTTCACACAAATTGGCAATTTCATTGATAAAAGTAATTTTCATCGCCAAAAAAGCATTACCGGCATATTTGATTGTCTCTGCCGTTTCAGGTGTTGTAACAACCATCGGTGTTTCATTGATAAAAAGCGGGCGATACAGCTCGCGCATAACTTCGGCGGCACGATTGGATTCCGTGCCCACCACAACACGATCAGGGCGCATAAAATCATTAATC
>JBFHFW010000350.1:0-1227 GCA_041583395.1 Alphaproteobacteria bacterium | reverse complement strand
TGGGGTGCGCTTGCAAAAGCGACCGATTTGAAAAAGCGCCTTCTCTTTGTGATGGGCGCGTTACTGGTCTATCGTTTAGGGACATATATTCCGGTGCCGGGCATTGACCCGCATGTCTGGAACGAGATTTTCACCCAAAAGAGCGGCGGTATCTTGGACATGTTTAACATGTTCTCCGGTGGTGCGCTCTCAAGGATGACGATTTTCTCGCTCAATATCATGCCATATATCTCGGCTTCGATCGTGATGCAGCTGGCATCATCAATGTCTGAAAAACTGGCTGCCATGAAAAAAGAGGGCGAGCTGGGGCGCATGAAAATCAACCAATATACGCGCTATCTCACAGTGCTTTTGGCCACAATTCAGGGTTATACACTGGCGGTGGGTCTAGAGAGTATGCAAGGCTCCATGGGCTCTGCGGTGCTCGATCCGGGGATGTTCTTCCGCATTTCGACCGTCGTTACAATTGTGGGCGGTACTGTCTTTTTGATGTGGTTGGGTGAGCAAATTACCGCGCGCGGTATCGGCAACGGGATTTCATTGATCATCTTTGCTGGTATTGTGGCAGAGCTTCCGCGGGCGATTGCCTCGACATTGGAGCTTGGCCGTCAGGGGACATTTAATCCGGTGGAGCTCTTGTTTATGGCAGTGATGATTATTGCTGTGATTGCCTTTATTGTCTTTATGGAGCGCGCACATCGCCGTGTTGTTGTGCAATATCCGAAACGCCAGATGGGTAATAAAATGATGGGTGGCGAGCAAAACCATATTCCGCTCAAGCTTAATACCGCAGGTGTTATTCCGCCGATCTTTGCATCATCTTTGTTGTTGCTGCCTTTGACAATCATTGGCTTTTCCGGTGCCGCAGGTGGCGATTTTACAGCCGACCTTGCACGTTATCTGGCGCATGGGCAGCCGATTTATATGATGCTTTATGGGGCTTTGATCATGTTCTTCTGCTTCTTCTATACGGCGATTGTATTCAATCCCGAAGAAAACGCAGAAATGCTACGCAAATATGGCGGCTTTGTACCCGGTATTCGCCCTGGTAAGCAAACGGCGGATCATCTGGATTATATCCTGACCCGTATCACGACGATTGGGGCATTATATCTGGTCTTTGTGTGTTTATTGCCTGAATTTATGATCTCCAAATATAATATGCCGTTTTATTTCGGAGGTACCAGTTTGCTGATCGTTGTCTCGGTGACGATGGATACGGTGCAG
>JBFHFW010000349.1:0-1231 GCA_041583395.1 Alphaproteobacteria bacterium | reverse complement strand
TACTATTTTGTTCACTCTTTTATGTTCCAATGTGAAGATAAGCAGCATATTTTGGGAACAACAACTTATGGTGAGAATATCACTGCAATTGTCGGGCGGGATAATATGCTTGGCGTGCAATTCCACCCCGAAAAAAGCCAGGCAGCGGGATTGCAGCTTATAACTGAGTTTTTACAGTGGAAACCTTAAACCCAAGGGCAGGACTTTCTAAAATGAATGATCTACTTCAGACAAAATCCCTAGAACCCACCCATAATGTTGAACGCCTGCAACAATTAACCGAAGCAGACCTCAATGATTTATGCGATGCAACAGATGCCGCCATTGAGAGCGGTGGTGGCTTTGGCTGGCTTACACTACCAAGTCGCGATATTTTAGAGCGTTACTGGAAAGGCGTCATTGCCATGCCTGCACGTATTTTGCTCGTGGCACGTTTGGATGGGGTGATTTGCGGCACATGCCAACTTCTGAAGCCTCCCAGAAATAATGAAGCTCAGGCACATGCCCTCCAGCTCACCACAAATTTTGTCGCTCCATGGGCGCGTGGGCAGGGACTTTCTGAAAAAATTCTCGAGATGGCTGAGAAGATAGCCCGCGATGAAGGATTTTCCGTGATTAATCTCGATGTGCGGGAAACGATGACCTCTGCGATTAAGCTCTATGAGAAGCAGGGCTACGCGCGTATCGGCACACATCCGCATTACGCCGAAGTAGATGGTGAAATTTTAAGAGGCTTTTACTACTATAAAGAGATCAAGTAATCTCGAGTAAAAGGTGTCATAGATAACTTGAGAAAGTTTTCCCATGATCTGTTGCTACGTTTTAGCAAAAACACAAATGCGGTATTTTAGATCAGTTGTGTATAGTCGTTAGTGAACTAAAAAGTATCCGTTTTGAAGTCCTTTTTTGATTCAGTAATAAAGAAATTTCTAACTTAAAACATAAACCAATTTTACAGGGCAGGTCAGTTACACCTGCATTTTGCTCCAGATTGGAGCGTTCCGGTGTTGCGGGGTGCGGCTTTATGACATCAAACTTGCGTGGTTCGCGTGATGGTGGTATAAATATGGCTTAGGATTTTATTAATTTGATGATGTGGGGGCGCGAGATGGCCTTATCCGGTTTAAAAAATACATTTGCATCATGGGCGTCGGCGGTTGCTTTGGCTGCGACGATGGCGCTTACACCCGCCGCGGCGGAGGGAAATGCCCCCGCCCAAGGCACCGCAGAC
>JBFHFW010000348.1:0-1235 GCA_041583395.1 Alphaproteobacteria bacterium | reverse complement strand
TTGTGGGTGCTAAAACGACTAGCGGATGGGACGTTTCATGAGAGTTTTGCCGCATTGAAATTGCGCGGTACGCGTTCGGGAAGCGGTTGGGAGGTTATGCTTGATGATGTAAATGCGGTCTTTAATTTTAAAGATATGAGCATTGATTATCGTGCGCCGATGCTACCCGCCACAAAAGTAGCAGGTCAGGGACGTTTTGAATATAAAACCGAGACTTTGGATGTTGATATTGATACAGCCACAATGGGTGGTTTGAGCCTTTATGATACAAAGTTAACTTTTGCCAATATTATTACCGAGGGCGCAGGACAGGCAGATTTGAATATCAATGTGCGGGGTGATGTTAAAGACGCCATTGATTATGTTGCGCTCGAGCCGATCGGGTTTAAACCAAAATTTGATGCCGCCAATAGTAAAGGCGCAGCAGATATGGCTATCCATCTTGCCTTTCCGGCACATCCGGATCTGCATGTGGAGGATATTAAGATTGAAGTCGATGGAACGGTTGCGGATGCTTCTATCCCCCGGGTGGTGAAAGATTTTACGCTTGGTGGAGGACCGTTTCGGGTTCAAATTGCCGAAAATGTATTTAAGGCTTCGGGCAAGGGGACGCTGGATCAAACGCCGATTGATTTTGATTATCAGACTTTCTTATTTTCCAAGGGGCAAAAATATAAGGACAAGTTGAAGGTGACGCTTCAGGCAGATGAAAGCCTTCGGGAACGTTTCGGGATTGATCTGAGCGATTTTGTTCGTGGTGCGGTTAATGCAGATGTGACGTATACCGAATATCATGATGGTCGCGCGGAGGCAGATATTCGTGCGGATTTAACACCTGCGGAATTTTTTATCTCTCCGTTCGCCTATAACAAAAAATCTGGCTTAGAGGCCAAGGTGACATTGAAGGCCAGCTTGCACAATAATATTCTGCAGGCAATTACGGGACTGACAGGAAAAGCTCCCGATTTTTCTATTCAAAATGCAGGCATTGATTTCAGGCAACACAAAGGGGAGTCACAAGCCAGTGTGATTAGATTACCGTCACTGCAAATCGTTGATACACGCGGTTCTGGTACGATGCGCATTGATCCTTTGGGTGCGCAGAGCATTGATTTTACGGCTTCACATTTTGATTTACGCCCCTTTGTTACGATGGATGAAGCAGCCGATGACAGGAATTATAATGCCCCGCCGGTTCAGGTAATGTTAAGTGCCAAGCAATTGCAGCTGGATGA
>JBFHFW010000347.1:0-1247 GCA_041583395.1 Alphaproteobacteria bacterium | reverse complement strand
TTCTTTTTTCTTCGCAGCCATTGTCTTGTTTCCTTACTTCAGCTTTTCTGTGAGGTCGTTAACAGCCTCTTTAGTGAGCACCAATGTATCACGACGGATAATGTCATACACATTTGCACCCTGTGAAGGCAATACATCAATACGTGGCAAGTTTGCCGTTGCGCGCGCAAAGTTTGTATCTACCTCTTTACCAGCAACAATCACAGCTGACGTTACGCCAAGTTTGGCAATATTCGCAGCCATTGGCTTTGTCTTGTGATCCTTGGCCTTTGCATCATCCAAAATGATAAGCTTTCCAGCTTTTGCTTTTGATGACAAAGCTATCTTCAGAGCCAGTGCACGAACTTTCTTCGGCAAAGATGTCGCATGTGAGCGCACAACCGGACCAAATACTGCTGCACCGCCGCGGTCGATGTTACGCTTTTTATCACCTGCACGGGCGCGGCCTGTCCCTTTTTGGGCGTGTGGCTTTTTACCTGTGCCGGAAATTTCATGGCGCTGTTTCACCTTGTGGTTACCGGAACGGCGTTTTGCCAACTGGTAATTCACCATGGCGTGCAAAATATCCTGGCGGATTTCTACACCAAAAACTGACTTGTCCAGTGTAATTTCACCAGCGTCTTTGCCTTCAATTGTTTTGACTGCGAGTTTCATTATTCTTCGCCTTCCTTGTTTTCTGCTGCTGCGTCGGCAGGTGCCTCGACTTCAGCGGGTTGTTCTGTAGCAGGTGCTTCTTCGGCTTTTGCAGGTTTCGCTGCTTCCACAATACCAGCAGGAAGAGGTACACCCTCGGGCGCTGGCATTTTAACTGCGTCTTGAATAAAGACCCAACCTTGCTTTGCACCAGGGACAGCACCTTTTACCAAGATCAAGTTATCTTCTTCATCGATAGCAACCACTTGGAGATTTTGCGTTGTTACGCGCTCATCACCCATGTGACCAGCCATTTTCTTACCTTTGAAAACTTTACCTGGGAACTGACATTGACCAGTAGAACCGTGCGCTCTGTGTGAAATAGACACACCATGAGAAGCACGCATACCACCAAAATTGTGACGTTTCATCGCACCGGCAAAACCTTTACCGATCGACTGACCTGTGACATCAACATATTGTCCTGTCACGAAGTGCTTTGCACCGATCTCCGCACCTACTTCAACGAGATTTTCGTTGGATACACGGAATTCAACAAGCTTTTTCTTTGGCTCGACTTTTGCTTTGGCAAAGTGGCCACGGTTTGCTTTGGA
>JBFHFW010000346.1:0-1271 GCA_041583395.1 Alphaproteobacteria bacterium | reverse complement strand
CGTGAAAAACGCACAGCTTATTCTCTTGCACGTTTGCAGCGTTCTAAAGAATCCGCCGATCAGGCACGTCTTTTGCGGGTGATCGAACGAGAGCGCGAACTGATGGCAGAGCTTCGCGAACGCGAAATCCAGCGCACAGACGAGATGCGCAAGGCCAAAGAAACGGCTGATGAAGCCAACGCAGCCAAATCTGCTTTTCTGGCCGTCGTCAGCCATGAAATTCGCACCCCCATGACAGGGATCATGGGCATCTTGCGTTTATTACAAGATACGCAGATGAACAAAGAGCAAAAAGACTATCTCCACACGCTACAAACCAGTGGTGATACGATGCTTGCCTTGCTCAACGATATTTTGGATTTCGAAAAAATCGAAACAGGTGCCATGACGTTAGAAGAGATTAGCGTTGATATCCCCAAACTGGCGCAAGATATTATTACCTTGATGTCAGGACATGTTGCTGACAAGAATATTGCGCTCAAATGCGAAATATCAGAGCGCTTCCCACGTTCACTCATTGGCGATCCGACACGCCTGCGGCAGGTTCTTTTAAATCTGGTGAATAATGCGATTAAATTTACCGAGCAAGGCAGCGTAACGATTATCCTGCGCGCAACAAAGCTCGAGAACCAACCCAATGCCATTCATGGTGACTACGAGGTTTATTTCGCCGTCAAAGATACAGGGGTCGGTATTTCCGAAGATGCACAAAGAACGCTTTTTGATCCTTTCCAACAAGCAGATAGTTCTGTTGCCCGTAAATATGGTGGCTCCGGTCTAGGGCTGGCTATTTGTCAACGTTTGGTGAGTGCCATGAAAAGCCATATCCAGATTAAAAGCGCCGAAGGCAAAGGATCGACTTTCTATTTTTCATTATTAATGGAAGAAGGGCACGCCATTACCGCAGAAGAGAAAAACGCCGTCCAACGCACCACAACACAAGCCACGTCTATTACTACAAAAACAACAACCCCCATCCATGTCATGGTGGTCGAGGATAATGACATTAACCGTCAGGTCTTGCAGAATTTTATCGAGAATAATGGCCACAGCACCGTTTTGTGTGAAAGTGGCGAAAAAGCTATCGAATATCTGATTATGCCGCCCGCAGACGCAAAACCCGTTGAGGTCATCCTGACCGATATTAACCTTACAGGTATAAGCGGATTGGAGCTTGCGCGTCTTGTGCGGGATATGGACGATCCGGCATTGGCACAACTGCCGATCATTGCTATTACCGGCAATGTATCGCAAGACGACCTACAAAAAAT
>JBFHFW010000345.1:0-1286 GCA_041583395.1 Alphaproteobacteria bacterium | reverse complement strand
TGGAGAGCCTTATGTCTTTTTCCGTGATCGCGTGATGTTTCCCGTTGCCGATCGTCGCGGGCGTGTGATTGCCTTTGGTGGACGGGCGCTGCCTGATTATATGCGTCCGCCGCAAGATGGTTTTAAGCCTCCGAAATATCTTAACTCCTCGGATACGGCTTTGTTTGATAAATCCCGCACGCTTTACGGAGAGGCACCGGCACGTCAGGCGGCACGTGATGGGCAAAATGTGATTGTCACCGAGGGTTATATGGATGTGATCGCTTGCCATGCCGCAGGGTTTAAGGGCGCGGTTGCCCCCATGGGAACAGCATTAACAGATGATCAGATTGTCATGTTATGGTCGATGATCCCGGCAGATGAAAAAGTTCCTATTCTTTGTTTTGATGGCGATAGTGCGGGGCGTAAAGCCGCCATGCGCGCAGCCGAGAATGTTTTGCCGTTGCTTAAGCCCGGATGTTCTGTACGTTTTGCCTTTATGCCACAGGGCGAGGACCCAGATAGTCTGATTAAATCCGGTGGTGGTGCGGCGCTGCAAAAAGTGCTTGATGCAGCAATATCGCTCCTTGATTTTATGTGGATGACACATACAGCCGGGCGGGAGTTCAAAACACCCGAAGCGCGCGCCGGTGTATCGCAAAAGTTGCGTGATCAAGTAACAAAAATTGCGGATAAGGATGTGCAAGGCCATTATCGCTCATTGATAAATGCGCGCATTTCGGATGCTTTTTTTCCTAAGCGTCAAGCAGGTGCGCACCGGGATGCCGGAAAACCAACCCGTCCAACAGCAGTAAAGCCGAAGGCTCCGGTTTTTAAGGATACTTATGCGCGTATATTACTAGCGGCTATTATTAATCACCCTGAAGCCTACGGAAATATAGAGGAGCCCTTTGGGCAGTTCGTATTGCGTAATCCAGTGTTTGATCGTATTCGTCAAGAAACCATTAGTGCATTAAGCATGGAGCCCGATTTAACTCGGGAGAGTTTACGTGAGCATCTAATCGCTAGCGGTTTTGATAATGAAATAGGTGACATTTTAAATGAATCGGTTTACGTTCATGCCGCCTTTGCATCCCCCGCGTATGATGCTCCAGATGTTTCGGGTAAGTGGATGGATCTTTGGGACTCGATGCAGGGGCAGGGATTAGGGCAGGAAATGCGCGCAGGCTGGAAACAGGCCTTCCACAGTTCGAACGAAGAAGAGGAAGATAAATTAAGGCAGATGCTTCAGGTGAGCTCATCGGAATAAGAAAATAAACTAAACACTTTAATTCTCATGAAAATTA
>JBFHFW010000344.1:0-1301 GCA_041583395.1 Alphaproteobacteria bacterium | reverse complement strand
GTGACATCGGATGCGCGGGTAACGGCGATGGATGATGAGGTTTTTGAGGAATATAGAAAAATTAAAGATGACTCTGGAAATAATGGTCGAAATGTGAGAATCTATAATGGCGCTCGGGTTCTTGATTCTTCTGCGCAGTAGAGTTTCCTTTCCTTTTTCTTCCTTCTGTGAAATAGCGATTTAACTTATTGAAAGTTAGGCAAATGAAAAAAATATCAGTGATTCTATCTCGATTTTTAATTGTAGGCCTTGTGTTGGCTTCAGTTGCCTTCATGCATTCATCTGTGGCGCAGGCTTCTAAAACGGATTTGACGCGTGTTTCGCTTTTTGAGGATGTGCATGAAAGTCCTCCTCTTTATATTCCTCTTGGTAAGGCCGAGCTTATTGATATTGATGGTGCTGTTGCCGATGTGTTGGTTGCAAACCCTTCGGTTGTCGAGGTCGTGGCTGTGCAGGCCAATCGTCTTTATGTGGTGGGGTTGAGTGTCGGTGATACGAACCTTATTGTATTGGATGATGCCGGGGGCGTGGTGAAGCGTCTTGATTTGCATGTGAAGTATGATTTGAAGGCGATACAGTCTTTGGTCGATGGGTTGTTTCCTTCGGAAAACGTTAAGGTGGGGTCGGTTCATGATCAGATTTTGCTGAGCGGTAGTGTGTCTACGGCGGAACGTGCGTCGAAAATCGCAAATATTGTGGGGCATTATATCAGTGATCTGCAAGATGAGAGTGATATGACCATTGATGAGCTTGTTGCGAATTTGATGGAGGTGCGCGGGGAGCAGCAAGTTATGCTTCAGGTGCGCATTGTGGAAGCTTCCCGTGCGGTATCCAAGGAGTTAGGGCTTGAGTTTAATACCAGCGGTGCGACTGATCCTACGACGAGTTTTATTGCAGCTACGGGTGCGGGGATAACGGCTGTGAACGATCCGGCTGGGCTTTTTACAATTTTGCGGGATAGTAAGGATGACAGGTTGGGGATTTTGGATCTCCAGTTAAATGCGCTCGAAGATGAGGGAATGGTCAATATTTTGGCCGAGCCGAATTTAACGGCCGTATCCGGTCAGCAAGCCGGGTTTTTGGCCGGTGGTGAATTTCCTGTTCCCAGTGGACGTGATAATCAGGGGAATGTTGTTGTTGAGTTTCGCGAGTTCGGTGTTTCTTTGAATTTCCGTCCTGTTGTGTTGTCCGAGGATCGCATCAGTTTGAATATGAATACGGAAGTGTCATCTTTGGATTTTGGTAATGCTGTGATCTTGGCGGATGTGACTGTTCCCGGGCTTGATGTTCGCCGTGCCGAG
>JBFHFW010000343.1:0-1313 GCA_041583395.1 Alphaproteobacteria bacterium | reverse complement strand
TATAATCACGACTGGCCTGTTTTGGCAGAATCGTGTAAGGTGTACGTGTGTGTATGATTCGTAACTATAGAGAATCATTCATAAATTTTTAAAGCTCCTTGTGAGTAAAAATGTGTAACGTTTTTAACAATAAACGGAATTAAAGCTATGAAACACGGAAGTTCAAACAGAAGACAACGCGGTAGAAGCGGCAGCAATCGTCGTGGGGGTCAAGGCGGTGGTAATAACCGTTCTAGAGTTTTTGACAGCAATGGCCCAGAGGTTCGTATCCGTGGCACAGCTCATCAGGTCGTCGAGAAATACGAGGCGCTTGCTAAAGATGCTGCATCTGCGGGGGATCGCGTTCTGGCAGAGAGCTATTTGCAACATGCAGAGCATTATGTACGTATCATCGCAAGTTGGGATGATGACGTGCCGATGCAGCAAGACTCTGTCGCGCGGGAAGAATCTAAGCCTGCAGAGGTTACAGGGAATAAGGCGGAATTATCAGAGGATGATGATCTATCATTGCCAACCAGCATCTTGGGCGATGTGCCAAAGGTAGAAGCAGTCGAAAAATCAGAGCCCGTTACAGCTTAGGACGGTTTGTCTTTGGTTTTGAAAATTGAAAGGCGGTTCAACCGCCTTTTTTAGATTTTCTTGGCATGCGTAGCATGCTTTTAGAAAATATTATGTCGTAGCGCAGCGAAGACGTATTTCAGATAAGAATTGGTTTCTGCTTTCCTATTGACCCAATAGGTCATTGGTTTAAAATCATATCCATGGACTTCGAACGACTCACCGAAAAAACCAAATCATGCCTACAGCAGGCGCAAACACTGGCGATGCGCTCTAATCACCAGTCATTGGAGCCTGAACATCTCCTCAAAACCATGATGGAAGAAGATAGCGGGGTTGTGCGCAAGCTGATGCAGGCGGCAGATGCTGATTTCGCAGGGCTTATGAGCAGTGTTGAGGCAGCATTGTCCAAATTGCCCGAAGTCACAGGCTCCGGGGCAGGGGGATTGCGCATTTCAACCGATCTCTCAAAAATGATTGATAACGCATTGAATTTATCCGAAAAAGCGGGCGATAAGTTCGTAACGATCGAGCGCGTTCTCCAAGCCATGGTTATGGCGAAAAAGTCCGATATTGCGGGCTATATTGAAGGCGCAGGGCTGAGCGCCACAAAGCTTAATCAGGCTATTAATGATATGCGCAAAGGCCGCACGGCCGATACAGCAACGGCAGAAGATAATTTCGAGGCTTTATCCAAATATGCGCAAGATCTGACGCAAGCCGCACTGGATGGCAAGCTTGATCCGATTATCGGC
>JBFHFW010000342.1:0-1318 GCA_041583395.1 Alphaproteobacteria bacterium | reverse complement strand
TGCAAGTGCGATACATAAACAAAGGAAAATGTGCAAAAAAGCCTTCATAAAACTATTGTAGGCTGCCGCTTTTGGAATGTCCACGTTCTTGCGGTATAATGACAGGAAATACATGAAAATACTCTACGGCATACAGGGCACAGGCCGCGGTCATTTCTCACGTTCGATTGAGGTGATCACCGCTTTGCGCACGCTGGGGTGTGATATTTCCATCCTGATTAGTGGTCAAAATTCGGGTGATCTCTATAATCTGGATCAAGACTATGACGTTGATTTCTTCAAAAGTCCTACCATCGTCAGCCAAAACGGTAAAACCGATATCCACAAGACACTGCAATCATTTAAACCGCTTGACTTTAAAAAAGCGATCAATCAAATGGCAACCAAAGATATCGACCTTGTCATTACAGATTTCGAGCCGATCTCCGCCCGCGTTGCCCGTAAAAAAGACATCCCTTGTATCGGGCTCGCCAATCAATTTTCCTGCTTGTACGAAGGAAACCGCACCTCCTTATACCGCAAGTTTGTAAAATCCTTTTGCCCGACCGATATCGCACTTGGTTTTGGCTGGACACCGGGCGCGCATCCAATTTTGCCGCCGATTATCGCCAGTGATGTACGCAGCAAAAATGCACAACAAAACAGCAATAATATTTTGATCTACCTACCTTGGGAGGGGCTCGACATCATAGAAGCGTTACTCCCCATCGAGGATTACAACTTCATTATCTACACAAAAGACACACCGCCCACCGATATACCGTCCCATATCACATTCAAAAATATTGACCGCCAAAGCTTTCTCCATGATCTTGGCGCATGCCATGGCATCATCTCGAATGCCGGTTTTGGCTTGCTATCGGAAGGGTTGTTCTTGGGTAAAAAAGTGCTCACCAAACCACAAAAATGGCAGCCCGAGCAAAAATGGAATGCCGATGCGCTGGAACGCCATAATCTCGGTACCTCCGTCCAGCAACTCAACGAAGAAAATATTCGCAACTGGCTTCCACAAAAAAACACCTCGACACCGCATTTCCCTGACTACCTTGATGTACTCGGCAGATGGATCGCGGCTCACAACTTCGATACAATGAACACCCTGATTACGCAAGCCTGGACGCAAAACTGAAATTGTGAATAACATAAGATCACCCTTTGCCTTGCACAAAAGAATCGGTGTGTATTGATGCTCAAAGGATAAAAGGGTAAAAAGCATCATGGCACATATTTTATTAGCCGAAGATGATAGCTCCATGTGCCGCTTTTTGGCAATGGCGCTTGAGCGTGCCGGTCACACTGTGCACGCCGCCAAAGACGG
>JBFHFW010000341.1:0-1327 GCA_041583395.1 Alphaproteobacteria bacterium | reverse complement strand
GATCTCTCGGTCGCTTTGGTGCTATCTTGGAAGAGAACAAGGCTGATGTTGGTTCGCTATATATGGCAAGCTATCTTGTTGAAACTGGTAAAATTACTCAAGAAGAAGCCAACAAGATATATTTAACATGGGCAGCGGGTGATTTGCCTAAAAAGCGGCCTTCAGAAGAAGAGGCACACCGTTTCAGATCGATTATGCAGCATAACTACTTTGTAGAGAAAGGCGCTATCATATTTGAAAAAGGTGGGCGGCTCAGTGTCGTGCCTGAGAAAATGGCGGATGTTGCACGTGAAATGTTGCAAGAAGTTGTTCAGTTGCAGCTTGATGGTGATCCTGCTAAGGCAGAAGCGTTTGCTCATCGCTATGGGGCGTGGAATGAGGCTCTCCAATATGCTGCTGATGAACAGATGAGCCTTAAACCAAAGCTTTACAGGTTGATAGATCAGCCAATGCGGAATTCCTTGTTGCAACAGACCCTTTCTTAGTCTTAGTCTTAAACTTGGGCTAGGGGGGATTTTTCCTCTATCATTTTAGGAAACCGGGGAGAAGGAGTTTGTGGTTTATCAAGACGAGCTTAAACGGCTATTCATGAAAGTTGGTCTTTATTCGGATCAGACAAGATGGGGGAATTCAGAGGGGATGCCATCGGATTCCGGTATGAGCTTGTATGCGCAGATGATTGTCAAAAAACTGAATTTGCGTGATTTCTCCATATTGCCTGCGCATGAAACTGTTAAAATCACGGAGGATAATCTCGAAGTTTATCAGGGCGTAATTGACGAATTAATAGCGATATTTGATAAAAATAATTATGATGTGCCGCTATATGTTGCGAAAGCACTGGCAGGCCAAGGGTTGCGTGCTGGGTAGGTGATGACGCCTGAATATGTATTTTGGCCTTATCGTATAGTCCTGCAATGGGGAGTGTTATGAGGGGTTTTAGAGAAATATGTGCGAAAAGTCAGAACGAACCAAGAGAAATGATGGTTT
The DNA here is from genome assembly GCA_041583395.1 of Alphaproteobacteria bacterium. Lineage (GTDB taxonomy): Bacteria > Pseudomonadota > Alphaproteobacteria > Micavibrionales > Micavibrionaceae > UBA6929. Next base: position 337 of record JBFHFW010000341.1, on the reverse strand, counting down.
TTTCTTTGATTCGTAAAATAAATTCTTGACGCGCGACTCGATTCCCCTTATGTTGCGCCCACATGAATGGATGGGCTGGATCTTTTTGGCTCATGTTGTGTCTCGAAAGTAAGGGCTTATAAGGCTTTTCAGTAGAGGCGCGCACCATCCGGGAATACAAGCGGATGCTCTGCCTTATCAAAAATCTGTGAAATTATTCACAGTTCTGATCTAAGTGCATGCATCCTTAAAATTGAGATTGAACAAAAATAAAGGGCTTTAGATATATGCCAACAATTCAACAGCTAATCCGCAAGCCGCGGGTCAAAATTGTAAAGAGCAAGAAAAACCGTGCTCT
>JBFHFW010000340.1:0-1331 GCA_041583395.1 Alphaproteobacteria bacterium | reverse complement strand
GCGTAAGTGAGTGTTAATCTATGTACGACTTATTCCGCTTTCAGGATAAAAATATAATGAAACCGCCATTGACCCGTACCGCTTTTTTTGCCGCAACTCTTCTTGCCGGGGCTTCTTTTTTGCCCGCGCAGGCAGCCACTCCCGAGCTTGCCTTTTATCCGGCAAAGGCTTGGTCTGTTGGCGCGGCAGCCGGTGAAGTCGGCGAACAATGCGCGATTCAAAATGAATTTAATAATGGTTTCTTGTTGCGCCTCAACGGTAGCAAAAATGTTGTACAAGATATGCAGCTTGATTTCCGTCAGCGTATTTTTGATGATAATCAGCCCTACCGCGTCACGATGGATGTCCCGGGGCAGATCCATGCCGTGATGGATGCGGTAACGCAGGGTGGAAATGTACTGAAAATAGATATGGCGGCTGATCAAAACTTTTATGAGGCCTTGAAAAATGGCGGCGTGCTTGATCTGGATATCGAGGGCAATCAATTCCGCTTCTATATGACAGGATTTAACACACAAGCGGGCTGGTTCGAGAGCTGTATGGCTGATTCAACGACCGCACCCGAAGCACCGGATATCATTGTGCCAACCAATATTGTGGCACCTGCGATGATGGTCGATGAGCCTGCACCTGCGGAAGAAATCCAGATTGTCGAGGTGCAAGAGGAAGATCAAGTCGCGCAGATGCAAGATATCCCTGTGCCGGAAGAAGTTATGTACGAGCAACCCGCGCCTGCGCCTATGCTCATATCCGAAGCCACGCCGCGTAAGGTGGAGGTTGAGTCTACTCCCGATACGCGGGAGGCTTTGATTGCCGATCTGGAAGACTTTATGACCCCTATTCCAGAGCCGGAAGAGAAAGATGAAGTCGTTGTTTTGACCTCGCAGCCCGAACCATTTGCGGAAGATACGGCAATCTTAAGCGCACCGGAACCTGAACCACAACCCGTTGCGCCAGCGATTGAAGTTGTCAAGTCACCGGAGCCAGTTGTCACAAAAGAGACCAGCAAGATCGAGGCGGATTTCCGCCAGATACCCAGCCCCGAAGAGATCGCTGCCAAAGAGGCGTTGGAGGCAAAGCTTTATCAATTGGAATTGGCCAATCGTGAGCTGGAGGAGAAAAACCGTGATTTGGATGAAGAGCTTCAGCTTGTGATGAGTGAAAAGGCGCAAAAACAGGTCAGCATTTCCTCCGATAACTGGAATTTGGAACGTGCGACAATGCGCTTTAACGAGGCGGAACGTCAGCTAAAAACATTAGGACGCCAGCTTCAGCGCGAGCGCCGTGCTTGCACCATGGAAAAGCAGGAACTTGAATCCATGCTTTTCGAT
>JBFHFW010000339.1:0-1341 GCA_041583395.1 Alphaproteobacteria bacterium | reverse complement strand
GAACGGTTAATGGTGCCGACAGCAGGCTTGGCCGTGCGCTCGACAAAATTGCTGATGGGGACAGAGCCTCCTCCCCCCGGCGTTTCTATCCGCACGTGGTCAAGCTGATCCAGCGTGCGTTCTTCCGTACCATGACGGATGACAATATCGATCTCGTCATCGCTGTCATCGGGGCGGTATTCGGCGACCTCAAGACCATTGGTTACCATCCGTACATAGTAGCCGATCGTTGTGATATCCAGCCCAAATTTTGCCGCTTGCGCGCGGTCAACATCCAGACGCCAATCAATACCAGGCAAGGGGCGGCTATCTTCAATGTCACGGAAATCCCCCAGTTCTTCAAGACCGCGCAGCACCGTTTTTGTTGCGTCTTCCAGCTTTTCAGGGAAACGCGAGGCAAGCTGTATCTGAACGTCTTTGCCTGTTGGGGGACCGCCTTCTTGCTTGCGGGTTTCAACAAAAATGCCCGCCAGATGCGCAGTACGCGCGCGAATGCTATCTAAAATTTCATCGGCCTTGGGGCGCACCGACCAGTCATCAAATTGCAACTGGATCTGCCCAATAACATCTTCGGCCAAATCCGATCCGCCTTGGGCAGATTTACCGACGCGGGTATAGACATGCTCAATCCCCGTTGTATCAAGCACAACTTGTTCGACATCGCGTACCAAAATATCTTTCTCGTAAACGGATAAATTTCCGCGCGCATGCACCAAAACACTCGCCAGTTCTGGTTCGATATCAGGGAAGAACTCGACACCTTTGCCGATTTTCGCGTAAGTAATTTGCACACCAATCAGCAAGGCAATCGCCGCCAGCATCACAAGCCATGGTAGGTGCAAGGCCCCTTTCAAGAGCTTGATATAAGCACCGGTAAAACCCGTAACGTCATTCAAATCTCCGGTTTCAGCAGCGATCAATTGCTTCTGAACTCTGGGGTCACTCGCCGCGCCCGCCTTGCCAAAAATCGCGCCAATGGTCGGCACAAAAATAAGCGCCATCGCCAGCGAAGAAGCCAGCACCGCGATCAAGGTAATCGGCATGAATTTCATGAATTCACCAACTGTGTCCGGCCAAAAGAGCAAGGGTGCAAAGGCGGCAAGTGTTGTGGCAGTCGAGGCAATAATCGGCCAGCTCATCCGCTTGGCTGCCGCAGCATAGGCTTTATCCTTGGCTAATCCTTCTGCCATTTTACGATCGGCATATTCTACAACCACAATCGCGCCATCAACCAGCATCCCGACCGAAAGAATGAGCGCAAACAACACCACAACATTAACCGTTAGTCCCATGGTATACAGCACCAATATGCCGGTCAAAAACGCACCGGGGATTGCAATT
>JBFHFW010000338.1:0-1343 GCA_041583395.1 Alphaproteobacteria bacterium | reverse complement strand
TTTGATCATTTGGCCGAAGACCCGCATCCCGAGCATAATCCGGCGCATCGGCGCTACGGTGCATTATTTCCCAAGGTGCGTGAAAACAGGGAGATTTTGTGCGGCACCATGATGGATGCGGCCAAGATGCTGGAAACACCGCTACTGCCCTTGCCAGAAGAATGGTGGGATTTCCGGATACCCAAAGAAACAAGCGCACAATATCAGCCCTTGTATGATGCTGATCTTCCTCCGCAAATACAGATGATGGAAAGTGCGCAGGATAGTGCTTTATCCGATTTTTCTTTTGATCATTTTCTGGATCTCAAGCAGGATCTTTTAATTACCATCACGCCCCATCTTCTGGCGGCTTTACGGCATTAGGCACTCAAATAACGCCTGTCATAGCGCTTGCCCAAAGATGTTAAGATCTCGTAATCCAGTGCACCGGCATCTTTGGCGATCATGGCAGGGTTTTGATGATCACCGATCACCTCGATAAAATCACCGACCTGCGGGCGATCATTCTCGGGCACGGCAGAGAGATCAATACTGCTCATATCCATGGAAACGCGCCCGCGGATCAGGCAGCGATAACCTTTCCAGTAAAACGCGCCTTGATTGCTGAGCGACCATGGCAGGCCATCGGCATAACCCGCCGCAACAGTGGCTATCAGCGTATCATTTTTGAATTTATAAGTAGCGTCATAACCAATTGAGGCTCCTTGATAGACAATGCGCGTACGGATAATCGGCGCTTCCAAACGCACAACAGGGTGCATGGGGTTGTCTTGTTCCGGCGTAGGATTAAGCCCATAAAGCGCCATGCCTGGGCGGACAAGATCAAAGTGATAATCAGGCGAGCGGAACAGTCCCGAGGAATTACACAGTGATTTTATCAGCGCAGGAAACACAGCATCAAAATTGCGGGCGATATCGGAAAATACTTTAAATTGAGTTTCCGTGATCGGGTGATCCGGCGTATCCGCGCAGGAAAAATGGTTCATAATGCCTTTGACATCAATACCGGCCAGCATCGTTGCATGATTGTCCAGAAGCTCTTTGGTTTCGATCTTGTTCAGCCCTAAACGGTTCATGCGGATATTGAAGTTCAGCATAGCGGGCAAGGGTTTTTCCTGTGATCGGGCAAGGGCTTGATAGTCGGCGATCTCCGCAAAGCTTCCTAAACAAGGGGTCAGGCTATGCGCGATATAAAGTTCCGTGCAGCCTTCATAAAATCCATCAAGGACGTATATATTTGCATCAGGCGCACAGGCGCGAATTTCGGCGCCTTCCTCTGCATGGGCGACAAAAAAATCACGGCATCCCGCCCCATAAAGCGCTGTAACAACGGGCACAGCGCC
>JBFHFW010000337.1:0-1366 GCA_041583395.1 Alphaproteobacteria bacterium | reverse complement strand
TAGTTGATTCCACTGTGGATAATCACCTTGGAAAATAGGGCGCATAAATAAAAAACCCTATAATTTCAGTGTATTATGAAAAAATTTGCAGAATCCATTGCCTTCATCCCCCTTTTCCCCCTATAAAAACTGCATGAGCAACCACATTTATCTCGACTATAATGCCACAGCCCCTCTGCGCCCCGAAGCGCTGGAGGTCATGATGGCTGTTTTGGGCAAACCGCATAATGCATCCTCTGTCCATCGTTTCGGACGCGAAGCCCGCAAAATTGTTGAAGATGCGCGACAAACCATAGCCGATATCGCAGGCATCCCCGCCGCACAGATCATCTTTAATTCCGGCGCGACAGAGGCCAATAATACCGTTCTTAAATATTTTGCGGGCACCTATCCGGACGAACAAATACTGATCAGCGCAACCGAGCACCCCTCGGTGCGCGAAGTCATCGAAAAGACTATAAAAATCCCCGTCGATCATAACGGCATTGTTAATCTGGAAGCACTCGAAGAGCTCTTGCAGAAAAAAACAGCGCTTGTCTCCGTCATGCTCGTCAATAATGAAACGGGGGTTATTCAACCAATCGAAGCTATTGCCGCGCTTACTCACAAATATGGTGCATTACTCCATTGCGATGCCACCCAAGCCATGGGGCGTATCAATATCAATATGCCCACACACCAGATTGATTTCATGAGCCTCTCTTCCCACAAAATCGGTGGCCCTCAGGGGGTCGGTGCGTTAGCGCTTGGCATGTGTGGTATCACACCCGTCTTGTTGGAAGGGGGCGGGCAGGAAAAACGCGCCCGTGCCGGTACCGAAAATATTGCCGGAATTGCGGGATTTGCCGCTGCAGCCAACGCTGCTATAGCCAATCTGGAAGCCGAACAAAATCGCCTCAAAATATTACGTGATAAATTGGAAGCCTCTTTGTTAGAAATTGATAACCGCACAATCATTTTTGGTAAAGACGTTGCGCGCGTTTCAAATACCACGCTTTTTGCACTCCCGGGTTTATCTGCGGAAACACTCATGATGAATTTTGATCTCGAAGGCATCGCGCTGTCCAACGGATCGGCATGCTCGTCCGGTACGGTCAAAGCCAGCCCCGTCCTGCACGCCATGGGTGTCAATGAAAGCGCAGCACTTGCTGCTTTGCGCGTCTCCACAGGATGGAACACACAAGACAGCGATATCAATCAATTCATCACAACATGGTCAAAAATTCACGCACGTTTAAAAGAGAAAATTCATGCCTAAGATCACCTTTATTCGCAAAGATGGCTCGGAAACAATCGTCAACGCGCCCGAAAACTGGTCAATTATGCAAGTCGCCGTAGCAAATGGCATCCATGAAATTGAAGGCGC
>JBFHFW010000336.1:0-1369 GCA_041583395.1 Alphaproteobacteria bacterium | reverse complement strand
TACTCCATAGGGGTTGATCTTCCTTTTCAAGGGGCGTAAGACTGGCCTAGAATTGTACCGATACACAGGAATAAATCCAATGGAAAAACCAAATATTCGTCCGCAAAACCCTTGTTTCTCTTCAGGCCCCTGTGCCAAACGTCCCGGCTGGGCTCTAGAAAATCTTTCGCATGCGATGGTAGGGCGCTCGCACCGTTCTGCGCCTGCTAAGGCACAAATAAAGGAAGTCATTGAGACACAAAAAGCGCTTTTGGGTATTCCTGAAGATTATCTGGTCGGAGTTGTTCCAGCATCCGATACAGGTGCGGTTGAAATGGCGCTATGGAGTATGCTCGGTGCGCGCGGCGTGGATGTATTTGCGTGGGAAAACTTCTCATCGGATTGGATGAAAGATATCTGTGATCATTTGAAGCTGGATGATGTGCGCACATTCGAGGCTGATTACGGGCAGTTGCCAGATCTGTCCCAAGCCGATCCTAAGCGTGATATAGTATTCGCATGGAATGGCACAACGTCTGGTGTGTGTGTGCCGGATGCGGATTGGATTGCTGATGACCGTGAAGGTCTAGCAATCTGTGATGCGACATCTGCGGTCTTTGCCTACGATATGCCATGGGACAAGTTGGACGTGGTGACGTGGAGCTGGCAAAAGGTGCTGGGCTCCGAAGCCGCACATGGGATGTTGGTGTTATCTCCGCGCGCGGTTGAGCGTTTGGAGAGCTATAAGCCAAACCGTCCGTTGCCGAAAATTTTCCGCATGACCAAGGGCGGTCAAATCAATAAAGGCATTTTTGAAGGGGAAACGATTAATACGCCTTCGATGCTGGCGATTGCTGACGTGCTGGATGCGCTGGGCTGGGTCAAGGAAATCGGCGGTGTCGAGGCCACGATGCAGCGCTCCCAAGCGTCACTGGATGCAATTAGTGCATGGGTGGATAATTCCGATTGGGCTGAATTTCTGGCTGAAGAAGAGCGTTTTCGCTCCCGTACATCAATTTGTCTGAAGATTAAAGACCCATGGTTTACGGTGCTGTCTGCGGATGAACAAGCGGCATTTGCCAAATCGATGTTGAAGATGCTGGATGCGGATGGAATTGCTTATGATCTTGGTGCTTATCGGACCGCCCCTGCGGGTGTGCGGATCTGGGCCGGTGCAACTGTGGAGCCATCCGATGTGGCGGCTCTGCTGCCGTGGCTGGATTGGGCATATGCCGCGCAAAAAGCTAAATTAGAGCAGGATAAAGCGGCTTAGCTGGATTTGTGAATCTAAACTTCGCTCATGATATGTGTGATGAAGCCCTTATTGCGTAGGGTTTCAACAAGTTCTTCGACATGGACGAAGTCACGTGCTTCGATCACGATATCAAGC
>JBFHFW010000335.1:0-1403 GCA_041583395.1 Alphaproteobacteria bacterium | reverse complement strand
TTGCGTGTTCTATTCAGGAAAGGGAGAGCTATGGCTGGAATAATTGTGAGTGATGGTGGCAGAAGAGTGCGGGGCACTGTGGAAGGAGATAAAATCAGTCAAGTCTTTGATTTTAGGGCTACAGGGCAGATTGATGAGGGGCATTTTAATGGCGCTGCTGGCGGTGCTGATATTTCAAGTGGCCTGATCGCATATGACGTTCGATCTGACAGCCCACTTAGTCAGGGCACAATCGAAGCATTATTGACTTTGGAATATCGAGGCTAGGTAATTTATCTATTTGAAGACGGGAAAAAGCAAGTGATCGCTTGCTTTTTTTTTATGCCTGATTTAAGCAGAAGGCAGAATGTATCTCTCTGAAAGGCTTGTATAAAATGACTAACTACCTCGTTCTTCTTCGCCATGGACAAAGCGAGTGGAATCTCGCAAATAAATTTACCGGATTTTATGATGCTAACTTGAGCGAGCAAGGCATTCAAGAAGCACAGCAAGCCGGAAAATATCTTGCAGACGCGGGTATTCACTTTGATCAAGTCTTTACATCGACATTAACACGTGCCAACCGCACCGCGCGTCTTGCCCTTGAAAGCGCAGGGCAGGGCGAGCTTATTGATACAATGATTGCGCATGATGATCTGCGGGAGCGTGATTACGGTGATCTTGTTGGTCTGGATAAGGATGAAACACGCGCAAAATACGGTGAAGAGCAAGTCCATATCTGGCGCAGATCCTATGATACCCGCCCACCGGGTGGTGAATGCCTGAAGGATGTTGTCGAAAACCGTGTAGAGCCTTACTACACCGCCAATATCAAGCCCATGATCGAGGAAGGAAAGAATATCTTGATCGCAGCACACGGCAACTCCCTGCGCGCCATGCTGATTATTTTGGGTGTTGAAACACCCGACACAATCAATGATGCCGAAATGCCTACCGGCATGCCGTTGGTGTTCGAGCTGGAAGACGGCAAAATCACGAAACGTTATTTTATTGACGAGAAATAATAATTAGCCCATGAAAAAAGGCCGCCAAAAGCGACCTTTTTAAATCCTTGTGATCTTCCGAATTAGCGACGGATATTCAGACGCTTAATAAGGTCTTGATAGCGTGCTTCATCTTTGCGCTTCAAGTAATCCAACAACTTACGACGTTTGGCAACCATTGCCAAAAGGCCGCGGCGTGAGTGCACGTCTTTTTTGTGCTCTTGCATGTGCTCGGAAAGCTCGTTGATACGGTTTGTCAGGAGAGCAACTTGCACCTCTGGTGAGCCTGTATCATTTTTCTTTGTTGCGTATTCGCCAATAATTTCTTGTTTTTTCTCTGCTGTAATCGACATCATTTTCTCCTTTAGGTCTTACAGATTAAATACACGCAAAGACCGCACTTCCGCGCCATCAATTTCG
>JBFHFW010000334.1:0-1404 GCA_041583395.1 Alphaproteobacteria bacterium | reverse complement strand
TCATTTCAAGGAGGATTGTGAATTTTAAGGTGTATATTGCGCGCCCCTTGTAACAAAGCGCTTTATGAACTGCAAGGTATTAAGATGTTAATTGTATAATTCATTCAATTATTATAGGTTAGCTTCATATTGATGCAGGAATGATGACATGTTTGAAAATCAAGTAGCGTTATTAGAGGCAATAAAAGAAAAAGACCCAGATGGGCCTGAATGGATTATGAATCGCGCTGAAGAAATCCAGCAGGAGGCTTTTAAGGACGAGCTTCATAAGCTTTGCAACCAACATTTTCAAGCTACATCGCAAGGTTCAAATTTTGAAAAAATTGATGCAGATTACCAAAAGGTTCTCGCGTATATTGATCAGGCAATTTCAGAATATTTAAAAATCAATCAATCGATTGCTAACGATTTGATACCTAGCCCCTAAGCTTTTCTTTTAATTCTTTAGCTGTCATTCCTTCGGCACGCAGGCTGCGTAAAGTGATGCTTTTATCGCGCTTGCTCAGGCGTTTGCCATTTTCATCATATATAATCTTGTGATGGGCATATCGGGGTTCTTTTAACCCCAAGAGGCTTTGGAGCACACGGTGGATATGGGTGGCGTAGAGTAAATCCTCACTGCGTGTGACGGTCGTAATATTTTGCGCATCATCATCCACGCAGACACTGAGATGATAGGAGGTCTGGATAAATTTCCGCGCCAGTACGACATCGCCCAGCAGGTAGGGATCAACTTTTATTGTGCCTTTGCCTAAATCTGTGAAACTCAGCTCTGCGGGGAGGTAAGGTAGGGCTTTGTCGATATTAAGGCGCAGTGCATAGGGTTGATCGCTTTTTTTAAGATCGGCGAGGTTTTTATGACGGCAAGTACCGGGATAAATCTGGCCTTCGGGTCCATGCGGAGCACTTGCCGCGTCATCAATGTCCTTGCGGGTGCAGGTGCAGGGATAGAGCACGCCCATGCTTTCCAGTTTTCTTAAGGCGGCTTGATAGGCGGGCATGTTTTGGGACTGGCGCAACACGGGTTCCTCCCAGTTCAGGCCGAGCCACGCGAGATCTTCAAAAATGGCGGCTTCATATTCGGGTGCGCAACGTTCGGTATCAATATCTTCAATGCGCAGCACAAAACGCTCCCCCCGTTGGTAGGCAAACAGGGCAGAGTACGCGTGCCCGACATGCAAAAAGCCGGTGGGCGATGGTGCGAAGCGCGTTATTTCAATCATATATCAGCATCTTTTTTTAAGAAGCGTCTTGTTCGGGGTAGAAGATAGTTCGGGCCAAAATCCAAAATTCCTAGGCTATTTTAGATCCTTCCGTAGGCCCGATTATCTTTTGTTTTGCATTTAATGCTTTGTTTTTTCTATGTTTTCGTATTCATTTCCTTTCTATCTATTGTCCATTCGC
>JBFHFW010000333.1:0-1415 GCA_041583395.1 Alphaproteobacteria bacterium | reverse complement strand
TCGGTATGATGGTACGCGTACAGTTATGCGCTCGGCTACATATACACCGTGTGATGTCTGTGAAGAAACCCCGGATAAGGCGCCTGTTTGGCAAATTAGAGCCGCTGAGGTTGAGCATGACACCGAAAATCAGAGTATATCCTATAAGCATGCGCGTTTTGAATTTGCGGGAGTTCCTTTGCTCTATACGCCCTATTTTTCTCATCCCGATGGAAGTGTTGAGCGTAAAAGTGGTTTTCTAGCGCCTTCTGTAGGTTTCAATAGCTCCTTGGGAATGTTTCTTGAAAATAGTTATTATCTGGATGTCGCTCCGGATAAGGATTTGACGTTTAGCTTGTTGGCGATGTCTCAGGAAAATCCTTTGGTGGGGACGGAGTATCGTCAACGTTGGAATAATGCTGCGCTTAAGCTTAGTGGTGGCCTTACCCATTCGAAGCGGGTTGAAAAGAGAGATGGTTTTGATCAGACAGTCGGTGGACAGCTTCGGGGGCATTTTTTTGTTGAGGGTGAGTGGGATATTAACGAAAAATGGCGTGCGAAGACCGATATTGCCTGGGCATCGGACGATCAGTATATGCGTCAATATAACCAAAGTAGCGATTCTGTCTTGCGAAGTGAGCTTGAGCTTGAGCGTTTTTCAGGGCGTAATTATGGCGTTGCGCGTTTGTTGACTTTCCAAGACACCCGTGTTGGTACTGTACAAGCTGATCAACCTGAGGTCTTGCCCGAAATTGTCATTAATATGCAAGGGGAGCCCGGTTCTATGCCCGTTTTAGGAGGAAGTTGGGTTTTGGGTGGCTCTTTTTTAGGGCTGCGCCGCGAGGGTAATGCTCAAGATATGGGGCGCCTCAGTATGAATGCTGGTTGGAAGCGCCGTGTGGTCTCAGATATTGGGGTGGTTTTGAATGCGGAGGCAATGGTGCGCGGGGATGTCTATCGCGTGAGTGATCGTGATGTTGCAAATACAACAGCAGGGCGTTCTCGCGATACGGTTGGAACGCAGGTCTTCCCGTATTTAAATGTGAAGACCGGTTATCCTATGGTGAAGCATTATAATACCCTGCAGGCTTTAATATCCCCCGAGGTTTCGATCACAGTTGCCCCGAATGTTGATGTCAGTGATGATATTCCTAATGAAGATAGCAGTGATGTTCAAATTGATGCGACGAATTTATTTGAACCCAATCGTTTTCCAGGGCTGGATCGTGTCGAGGATCGTTCGCATGTGACTTATGGCTTGCGTTCAGGCATTTACGGACATAGTGGAGCTTATGCTAATTTCTTTTTAGGGCAAAGCTATCGTTTGAATGATGATGATAATCCGTTTCCTGTTGGATCCGGTCTTGAAACACAGACTTCGGATGTTGTCGGCGAGCTTTCTTCGGGGCTAAATGGCTTATACGATATGAATTACC
>JBFHFW010000332.1:0-1421 GCA_041583395.1 Alphaproteobacteria bacterium | reverse complement strand
CCTGCATCAATATGAAGCTAACCTATAATAATTGAATGAATTATACAATTAACATCTTAATACCTTGCAGTTCATAAAGCGCTTTGTTACAAGGGGCGCGCAATATACACCTTAAAATTCACAATCCTCCTTGAAATGAGTTCTCCATGATCCGCATTGTTAATGCCTTTAAAATCACGCGCAATCCCAAAGCCGATATCTTATCCGGTATTACCGTTGCACTCGCATTGGTGCCCGAAGCTGTCGCTTTTGCCTTTGTCGCGGGCGTTGCGCCGCTTGTTGGCCTCTATGCCGCTTTTATTGTGGGACTCATCACCGCGATCGCAGGGGGTCGTCCGGGCATGATTTCGGGCGCAACAGGCGCGCTTGCCGTGGTGATGGTTGCACTGGTCGCACAACATGGTGTTGAATATCTTTTCGCAACTGTGATTTTAATGGGGCTTTTGCAAATTCTGGCCGGCATCTTCCATCTGGGGAAATTTATCCGCCTCGTCCCCCATACGGTGATGCTCGGCTTTGTTAATGGTCTGGCGATTGTGATCTTTTTGGCGCAGCTCGGTCAATTCAAGGATAAAACACTGACCCATGAACCCTCGCATAGTGCACTTGATGTCATCTTTAACGGTGGCTGGATGCAAGGAGCCGAGATGTATCTCATGCTTGGTCTGACCGTGCTGACAATGGCGATTATCTGGTTACTCCCCAAAATCACCAAAGCTATCCCTTCGGCGCTGGCTGCCATCTTAATCGTTACCGGCCTCGTCATTGGCCTTGATCTGGACACCAATAGCGTCGGTGATCTAGCCTCGATCAAGGGATCGCTGCCCAACTTCCATATCCCGAGCGTACCCTTAACCATGGAAACGCTGCAGATTATTTTCCCTTATGCGCTTATTCTAGCGATGATCGGTTTGATCGAGAGCCTGCTGACCCTAACCCTGATTGATGAAATGACCGAAACCCGCGGCCGTGTATCACGTGAATGCGCCGGACAAGGACTAGCTAATCTGACCTGTGGCTTTTTCGGCGCCATGGGGGGCTGCGCGATGATCGGGCAATCCATGATTAATATCAACGCCGGTGGTCGTGGGCGTCTCTCGGGCATTACCGCGGCGCTGACTTTGCTATGTTTTATTCTCTTCGCCGCCCAATATATTGAAATGATCCCGCTGGCGGCGCTTACCGGTGTGATGATGATGGTTGTTATCGGTACATTTGCATGGGGCTCAATCCGCTTATTGGGCAAAATCCCGCTTGAAGATGCCCTTGTCATCGCCTTGGTGACGGGCATCACGGTGATCTCTGATCTCGCAATTGCTGTGGTCATCGGCGTGATTGTCTCCGCCCTTGTTTTTGCATGGAAATCAGCAAAACAAATCCATGCCGAGGAAAGCATCAGCCCCGAAGGCCATAAAATCTAT
>JBFHFW010000331.1:0-1423 GCA_041583395.1 Alphaproteobacteria bacterium | reverse complement strand
GTCTTGCTTGACCTTTGTCGGGTTGGCATCCGGTAAGTCAATTTTATTCACTGCAATGATAATCGGTACACCGGCTGCTTTTGCATGTGCAATCGATTCAATGGTTTGCGGCATGATGCTGTCTTCGGCAGAAACAACAATCACAACGATGTCCGTGACATTCGCACCGCGTGCGCGCATCTCGGTAAATGCCGCGTGACCCGGTGTATCAAGGAAAGTGATTTTATTGCCGGAGGGCAAGTTCACCTGATAAGCACCGATATGCTGCGTAATGCCGCCGGCCTCACCGGAGACAACATCGGCACCGCGCATGGCATCAAGAAGCGATGTTTTACCATGGTCAACATGCCCCATAACGGTTACGACAGGGGGACGAGGGAGCAAGTCCTCTGCTTTATCTTCAACACCTTCGAGGCCAATTTCAACATCAGCAGCCGTCACGCGCTTCACCGTGTGGCCAAATTCTTCAACAATCAATTCTGCTGTATCTGCATCAATATTTTGCGTTGTTGTTGCCATGATGCCGAGCTTCATAAGCGCTTTCACAACTTCCTTGCTGGGCTCGGTCATGCGGTTGGCAAGTTCTTGCACTGTAATGGTTTCTGGAACAATCACTTCGCGATAGATTTTTTGTGCGGGTTCCTGAGCTCCCTTAGCTGCCATGCGCGCCTTTTGCTGGGCACGTCTTTGTGCGGCAAGGGAAGGGCCACGGCGCTCATAATCCTGATTAATAGCCTGTGTAACGGTTAAACGTCCGCCGCGTCGGTCTGTAACCGTACGTTTAGGAGCAGCATTTTTCTTTAGACGGTCGTGAACACTTTCTTCTTCTGTGGTTGTACGTGTTAAATGGCGACGTCCCTCAAAATCCTTTGGTGGCAAAGCTACCTGTGGTGCTGCCGCTTGTATATCGGCATTTTTTGCACGTTCTTCTTCTTCGATGCGCTGCATTTCTTCAAGTTCTTTTGCGCGTGCATCTTCGGTGCTGCTCTCTTTTTTGGCTTCCGCTTCTTTTTTCTTAACATCATCAAGCGTAACGCGTTTGGGCAGCATTGTGCGTTTTTTCTCGCCTTCAATCATTGCTTTGCGCAAGGCTTCCGCGCGCGCATCACGTTCGTTATCTGTTAGTTGATGTTCGGTCGTTTTGGCAGCAGTCTGCGCGGGTGTTGTCGGTGGAGGTGTCGCACCTCTTTTTCGGCGAACCTCAACAGCTACACCTGGCGCACCGCCGGGAGAGCGTGCACCGCCAGCGCCACCCTTGAGGCTTAATGTGCCGCCCAGGCTGAGTTTTTTAGGCTTTTCATCTTTTTCTTTTTGTTCAGTCATTTTTTGCCAATATTCGCCAATTGTTTAATGTTTGCAGGCCTAGATATACACGATAGCATAGGCCTGCACAAAGTATTTTCCCAAATATTAGGCGCTAGCC
>JBFHFW010000330.1:0-1433 GCA_041583395.1 Alphaproteobacteria bacterium | reverse complement strand
GACATGGCAAAAACCCATAGCCTTGCGTAAAGGGTTGCCGCTATCGGTTGCCAAGGATTTAGCCATGTTCGTTGATGAGTCGATCCGTGATCTTTTGCTGGATCGTTGGGACTTTAACGCTGATGAAACCGAGGAAATTGCGGCTGTCTTTCGCAGACGGATGGAGTTTTCCGAAGGGCATGCGGATGGTGAGGAAGAAAGTGTAGCCGCAGCACAAGCGCGCTTGAAAAAGCTTTTGGCGCGCGGTGCCTTAACTGAAAGCCATATTGCCGATGCGCTCGGGATGCGGGAATATCATTTTGTTTATGCGGCCTTGGCTTATTTGTCGAAGGTGGATGTCGAGGTGGTGAAAAAAGTTTTTGCGTCAAAGGCTGCTAAACCCATTGTAGCACTCTCATGGCAGGCCGGATTGTCGATGCGTATGGCATTTCAGTTACAAAAAGAGCTTGGGCATGTGCCGCCCAAGGCGCTTTTATACCCCAAAGCTGGTACGGATTATCCCTTAACTGAAGAGGAGATAAAGGAACAGCTGGCGTCTTTACAGGGCTAGGGTCTGAGGCACATTTGCGGGCTTGATTGTTGGTTGTGGCAAAGGTTTACCATCCCAGACTTGGTATTGTTGAAGGCTGTCACGATAGCCGTTATAGCCTTTTGGTTTGATTGGCTTTGTGACGTCTTTGAATGCGAGGTTTTCAGGTGTGTCTCCGCCTCTTCCAACGTAGAGGCCATTAATTTTAGGGGAGTCTGTAGCGAGCTCTGATCTTACTTCTTCAAGGATCGCTTGCCAGTTTTCTGTTTTAAGCTGTTGACCAAGTTTTTCAAGGGAATCAAAGCCCAACTCGTTGTTCTCTCCGAGCCAGGCCCAAGTCTGCCCGATGATTTCTCCTTTGGGGTTTTCTATCACGTAAAACCCACTATTTTCAGATGAAAAACCATGCTGTGCGCATTGCCACCCCACGCCATGAATGGATTGGCAGCAATCTGTATATTCTCCCAAAACAAGGCCACGGGGGTCACCGGCAGGCAGGCGGTAGAATTTATACCCCGGTTTATCAAAAACTTGTCCATCAATGGCGATGTCGGGGATTTTTTTGGATTTAAATCCCATTTGTTTGTGCTTTTGATAAAAATCTAGTGTTTTTTCGAACTGTTTTTCTGTCATCAAAAAAGAAAAACAGAGTGCAGAAATGTATGGGTTTTCAGCGCTGCGTTTGTAAGCAGTTTTTGCAATTTCTGTACGGGTTTGATCAAGCGTTGCTTTTGGTTTTTCTAGTCTATCGCTAAATTTCACCAGTTTAGCCATTTGAGGACCAAATCTTAGAACTGCATCCCCCCATGCCTTGAGGTCGGGATTGCCTGTGGCAGGAATTTTTATTTTATCGGCGAGGTCGTGTAATGGCGCTCTTCGTTCTTGTTGTCCCCATTTATCAAGG
>JBFHFW010000329.1:0-1450 GCA_041583395.1 Alphaproteobacteria bacterium | reverse complement strand
TTATCCGGTTGGACATTGGCAGCCTGAGGGCGGATACAAGCTTAGTCAGGAATTGATCCATGCGATTGTCCGGCAGGAATCGCGCTTTGACCCGAGTGCACAAAGCACAAGCGGTGCACGCGGTTTGATGCAGATTATGCCAGCCACGGCTAAACATATCTCCAAGCGCTCGGGCATTAAAATCCGCAGTGAGGAAAGCTTGGGCGATCCGTCCGTGAATTTGGCATTGGGGCAGGCTTATATCGGTGAGTTGCTGCAAAACAGCGCCGTGTCCGATGATCTGACTTCATTATTAATTGCTTACAATGCGGGGCCCGGCAATTTAGCGCGTTGGCAAAAACGTTGGCCGACGGTGGATGATCCTTTGCTCTTTATCGAGCTTTTGCCGTCTTCCCAAACACGGGAATATGTTGAAAAAGTGCTAGCGAATTTCTGGATTTACCGCATGAGAGCAGGAGAGCCGACAACAACCCTGAGCTCTCTTTCATCCGGCAAACGCGCCCTTTATGCGCAATTAAGCGAGCGTCCGAAAATCCGTGTGGCTGCAAGCTATACGGAACCTGCCGAGGTCAATCGATCATATAAGCCTGTCTATAATGACTAGACCAGTTTTGCTGCGGCTTGATCCCATAGTGCCGGATCACCTACGGCTAGAACACGCCCATCGGACTTGATTGTCAAAATCTGATCGTCCCAATCGCGCATTTTCCCGCCCGCGCCTTCAACAATGGGGACAAGCGCTGCAAAATCATAGGGGCTAAGCGCAGCCTCAAGCACCAAATCGACATGTCCGTTGGAAAGTAAGGCGTAGGAGTAACAATCACCACCCCAAGCCCAGCGGCGGCCTCCATCAAATTTCTCATAGACTGCGCTTGTGCCTTTAAACATATCAGGTGTGGTCGAGGCCATCACAGCATCGCCTAAATTTTTACAAGGCCGTGTCTTTACAATTTTGCCATTAAATGTTGTTTGACCATTTGCTCCCACCCAGCGTTCTTTGAGGATAGGTTGATCAATTACACCTAAAACGGGCACATCATCTTTACACAGCGCAATCAAAGTCCCGAAAGTCGGGCGTCCCATGATAAAGGATTTGGTGCCATCAACGGGATCAAGCACCCATGTGTAGCCGCTTTGACCATCTTTTGTGCCAAACTCTTCGCCCAAAATACCATCCATCGGGCGTTGTTCTTCGATCAATGCGCGCATGGCTTCTTCAATCGCACGATCGGCAATGGTTACAGGGCTGTCATCGTCTTTGCGCACGACATCAAATGGTTGACGGTAGTATTTCCGCGCAATTTCTCCCGCAATATCGGCTAGGCTATTGGCAAGCTCTATAAATTCCTGCATAAATACTCCTTCAGTTTTGAAAAACAATAGAGCGAAGATATGAAGACCGTCAATGACATCCGCAAAGAATTCCTAGGTTATTTTGAAGGCAAAGGCC
>JBFHFW010000328.1:0-1460 GCA_041583395.1 Alphaproteobacteria bacterium | reverse complement strand
GAAATTGGGGAATATGGGCGATGTTGTCTCTGTAAAACCCGGTTATGCACGTAATTTCTTGTTGCCGCAGAAAAAAGCCCTGCGCGCCAGCAAGAGCAATATTGCCTATTTCGAGGCACAAAAGAAAACGCTGGAAGCTGAGAACGATAAACGTCGTAAGGAAGCAGAAAAGTTGGCTGGCAAGATTGAAGGTCTTAAAGTCGCAATGGTGCGCAATGCATCCGAAGGCGGTCAGCTTTACGGTTCTGTTGCCTCACGCGATATCGCCGAAGGTGTCAGCGCCGAGTCCGGTCTCGAGATCACACGCAATATGGTTGATCTAAACCAGAACATCAAAACACTGGGGCTTTTCGAGGTTGCTATTATTTTGCACCCCGAGGTTAAAGTGAATGTTGTTCTGAACATTGCACGCTCTGCTGAGGAAGCCAAAATTCAGGCAGAAACAGGCAAGGCCTTGATCGCAACATCTGAAGCTGAAGAAGAGCAAGTGGAAGCACTTATCGACGAGGAAAATCTCGGTGTAGCTCTTGAAGAGGAAGCTTTGGAAGCGAAAAAAGAAAAAGCGGCTGCTGATGCTGAAGAAGCTGCCGCAAAGGCTGAAAAAGCCGAAGCGAAAGCCGCTGCGAAGGCTGAAAAAGCTGCTGCTAAAGCTGAAGCTGAGCCCGAGGAAGAAGCATCCGAAGAGCCTGCCGTTCTCGGTGAATAAAGCGCGGAGAATCTTCCGCTTCATAAAAAGAACAAAAGCCGCGATCATAAAAGATGGCGGCTTTTTTCTATTTTAAATCTACGGCCTTCTAAGAGGAAACGTCGTATTCATTTTGACCTTGCGCGCTGGGCTGTACAAACCAGTAAAGCAAGACCAGCCAGCCAACAATCGGAATAAGGCTGATTAGCATCCATGTGCCCGAACGCCCGATATCGTGCAAACGGCGTATACCCACGGTAATATTGGGCGCAATCACAGCCAGAGAAAAGAGGCTATATAATGTCGGCA
Source organism: Alphaproteobacteria bacterium (assembly GCA_041583395.1). Lineage (GTDB taxonomy): Bacteria > Pseudomonadota > Alphaproteobacteria > Micavibrionales > Micavibrionaceae > UBA6929. The sequence continues at coordinate 466 of JBFHFW010000328.1, read as the reverse complement.
TGGGTGCCAAAATCACCAGTACTACCACAACAAACAAAAACCAGTACCAGTACTCCGCGCGTTTGGCGCGCCCGGATATATCAATATATTTGGCAAAACATGTCTTGATCGCCGCAAACCACTCATCAATAAATTTCATATATTTTTCCCTTCTTGTTATCCCTTTTATAAGGGTAGCGTAATTTTGCGTTTTTGGAAATATGTGTGATGAGAGAAAGGAGAAATTAGGTGAATCCTAGCGGGCTACATCGCGAAGCGCAAAGCGCGTGCGACATTATAAAAGCGGTGGATGCAGTGAGCTGCTGACATTTATGATAGGGGGGATATTGGTGGATCCTAGCGGGATCGAACCGCTGACCTCTTCGCTGCCAGCGAAGCGCTCTCCCAGCTGAGCTAAGGACCCGTGCCAAAAGGGATGCCTATCTTTAATCGGTTCGGCTTTTATTTTCAAGCATAAAAAAAGCCG
>JBFHFW010000327.1:0-1490 GCA_041583395.1 Alphaproteobacteria bacterium | reverse complement strand
GAAGTCAGTTAGAAACATTGTTTGTCCCGCGTAAAGGAAAAGTTATGTTTGATGCATGCTCGGGTGTGTATTGTAAGGGCTTGCGGGGAATTTTACGAGAATCCCCACATTTTAGATCAAAAAAATGTCCCTTCCTTTCTTTTTGCCGCGTGAGGGTGTAGTATTGGTAATAGATTTATACTTCTTTCCGGCACTTTTCAGTGTCGTTGATTTAAGATTGAAATGTAGGAAGAACAAATGATGGCTAAGGGCTTATCTATTTTGGCGTTCATGTTAAGCGTGCTTGTGTTTTCATCTGTGGCGCAGGCCGGAGAGCCACGTTTATTGCGCTCTTACGGGGATTGGGACGCATATGTGTTTTCTGAAGACGGTCATAAGGTCTGTTATATGGCCGCGCGTCCAAAGAAGGCTGAAGGGGACTATACGCGTCGTGGTGATATTTATGCGCTGATTACGCATCGCCCGGGTGAAGGAACGAAGAATGTTTTTAGCTATATCACCGGGTATTCGTATAAGGCAGGAAGTGATGTGACGGTCAATGTGAATGGCAAGCAATTTAATCTTTTCACGCAAGATGATACAGCGTGGGCAGCAGATGCAGAGACGGATAAGGATATTGCTGACGCTGTGCGTGCGGGTTCCACAATGGTTGTGCGCGGGGTTTCAGCGCGCGGTACGAAGACAAAAGATACATTTGGCTTAAAAGGTTCATCGGCGGCTTATGAGCGAATTACTGAAGAGTGCGCACGTTAGATTTATCCCAAGCTCTCTTGTCTTGAATTGAGGTGGGGTATTGGTTCTTTAGAGAAGGCATGATAGTTAGACATTATACAAATAAAAGTTTTATTACAGATCGGCGTGACATGTCGCGCTTTGAGGTATTTTGCGATAGCTTGGGGCTTTCGGGATTAAAATTAACGGGTATTATGACTGCTAAAATTCAAAATGTGCAAAAGACTGCCGCGCTTTATAAATGGGTGAAGCTGCGCCAGCGTTATATTCTGAACAAGAATAATAATTTGCGTTTGCGCTATGTGGCATTAAATGTGGCGCTATTTGCTTTGGCGTCCGGTTTGGCTTTGCAGGGGACAAGCTCTGCATTTTTTATGGGTGGTAAAGAGGTTGTTGTCGCGGACGCCCAGAAATTGGCGATGGTCGAGCCTGCAAGTGGTGATGCTGTTATTTCTCCTGATGATGCTCAGGAAACAGTTCTCCCGGTTAAAAATAGTGTGAGCGATATATTGCGGGCGCAGATCTCTGATGGCATGCGCCGCGCAACAGACGTGGTGCTTAAGGCCGAAAAACCGCATTTTCAGGAAATTAAAATCGGTGCGGGTGATACAGTCGCCGGTGCTTTGCAAAGCGCGGGTGTAAGCGGGCGTGAGGCTTATTTGCTTGCCGAGGCGATGGGTGAATATTTCGATGTGCGCAAGGTCAAGCCCGGTCAGAAATTAGGACTTTATTTTACACCGCGTGATGAGGCCGGTATG
>JBFHFW010000326.1:0-1501 GCA_041583395.1 Alphaproteobacteria bacterium | reverse complement strand
CGGATCTGGATTTCGATACGCTGGCGTGATGGCCCCATCACGGTCGTATGAAGAGAGCTGTAGCCGTTAGGCTTAGGTGTCGAAATATAATCCTTGAAACGCCCGGGAATGCTTGGATAAGCACCATGGATTAAACCGAGCACCATATAACATTGCTCGATATTATCGACCACAATCCTAAAAGCCATGATGTCGGAAAGTTGCTCGAAAGCAACATTTTTACGCTGCATCTTCTTCCAGATCGAATAACGTGTTTTCTCACGCCCGGTAATTTCAGCTTTGATATTGTATTTTTTTAAGAGCGCCTGAAGCTCATCAATGATTTTATTGACGGTATCCGTGCCCTCCTTACGGAGAAAAGATAAACGATTGGCAATGGATTCCCTTGCCTCGTGGTTCATCTGGTTAAAAGACAGGTCTTCAAGCTCTTCTTTAATTTTATGCACGCCAATACGCTCGGCCAGCGGTGCATAAATCTCCAAAGTCTCCAGTGCGATGCGGCGGCGCTTTTCCGGTTTTTGTATTCCCTCGATCGTACGCATATTATGCAGGCGGTCTGACAACTTGACCAAAAGCACACGAATATCCTCGGACATCGCCAACAAAAGCTTACGAAAATTCTCGGCCTGCTTACCTTCAACTGTTTGACTTTCAATCCGCGTCAATTTGCTCACGCCATTGACAAGATCGGCGACATCCTTGCCGAATTTTTCCTTGATATCGTCATAGGTCGCATCCGTATCTTCGATCGTATCGTGCAAAATGGCCGTGATGATGGTATCGATATCCATCCTCATATCAGCCAAAATGGAAGCAACTTCCATCGGATGTGTGTAGTAAGGCTCACCAGACGAGCGCGTTTGCCCCGCATGTTTTTCCTTTGCATACTCAAAGGCCTGCACTACACGCTGAGAATCAAAATTCTCACGGTAGGTTTTTATCTGGTTAATAAGGTCATCGGGGCCAAGCATGGGCAATACTATACCGTGTTACAGAATGTAAAAAAAGCCGGGAATGACCGGCTCTTTAATAAATATTTGGAATAAATCCTTAACCTTAGATATCACCACCGGCCAAGTCAGAAAGCGAAGGCTCGCTATCGTCTTCAACGATTTCATTGTCGGCATACATACCTGAAGGCGCGCTTGCTCCTGCAGTGCCGGCCATATCGCCCCATTCTTTTTCACCATCCATAAGATCGATTTCATCATTATCATCATCTTCATAGCTGATCATGCGCTGATGGCTCTTCACCAAATCTTCGCGGATATTATCAAGATCAAGGGTTTCTTCGGCAATTTCGCGCAAAGCAACAACTGCATTTTTATCATTATTGCGATTGACTGTCAGCGGGGAGCCTGAGCCAATTTTGCGTGCGCGGTTAGATGCCACCATCACAAGCTCAAAGCGATTTTCAACTTTATCAATACAATCTTCAACTGTAACACGTGCCATTTCATAAACCTCATTCGTCAAGTGTAGGCGTTTTGTATAAACAGCT
>JBFHFW010000325.1:0-1503 GCA_041583395.1 Alphaproteobacteria bacterium | reverse complement strand
TGCAAAATTCGGCGCGGAAAATGTTTACGGTGGCAGCATCATTCACGAGATGCCGGCGAACACCGTTATGACCCCGGCAGTAGTTGAAGTTACACCGGAAAATATGGACAAGTTCGAGGAGATGCTGGCAGAGGGCAAAGAAAAATTCTACCCGATCCAGTTTATCTTTAAGGTTCCAACTGCTGAAAACGGTACAAGTGTTGATGTTGCAGAATTTAGCCGTCTGATGAATGTCCGTTCCGGTCGCTTGACCTCGGCTATTCACTCAAATGATCCGGTTGTAGCAGCATTTTATACCGAGAATGTTCTGGAGGGCTCCGTAAACCTTGATAATGATACCAAGGGCACATCGGATAACACATCTGTTGGTGGGCATCTGTGCCATATTGAGGGTATTAAAAATAATGGCCCGACCGGTACACTGGCGCAAACTTTGCATTTTTACAAAGGTGGTGTGCAAAACCCGATCACGTCTATTTTTGAAGGTAATGCCGATCCAGAGTTTCAAAAACAACGTTTGTGGGAGCTAGGTGTCCGTTTGGAGGGAACGCCTCCTGTGGTGTCTGCTCCTGCTCCTGCACCGGCTTAGGGAAGACTTAAGAAAACAAAATTGCGGACAATTTGCGCCGTGCATTTTGGGTCAGGGGATCGCTGGCGCCTAAAGCTTCGAAACATTTCAGCAGTTGCTTGCGTGCGGCCTCATCATTCCATGTGCGGTCACGGCGTAAAATTTCCAGCAGATTTTCCAACGCTTGGGCTTTATCAGATCCTGCAAATTGGATCATCGCCAGATCAAAGCGCGCTTGATGATCGTTTTCATCATCGGCCAGACGTGACATTAGATCGCCTGCATTGCCCGATGGCTGCGCCTGCATAAGTTCAAAAGCCGTACAGGCATCCCTAAAAGCGCGTTCTTTTTGTATGTCTTCAGATGCATTGTCGATCAGCATTTGCGCTTTTTCTGGCTGTCCGGCGGCAAGGAATATACGGATCAAACCAGCATAAGCGGGGGCATTATTTTGGTCTTGTTGCAAAATTTGCGTGTAAAGGCTATGTGCGCTTTTGATGTCTCCGGCGGTGAGAGCTTTGGCTGCTTCTTCAAGAACGACAGGGACGTCGAGCGCATCAGGATGCGCAAGGCGCGACGCTTCCAGCAATTTATCAATGAAGGCCTTCACATGCTGGGGTGGCACGGCACCTTGAAAAGCATCAAGCGGCCGGCCTTGGAAAAACCCATAGACAGTGGGAACCGATTGGATGCGCAGCATCGCGGCAAGTTCCTGATTTTCATCCAGATTAATTTTGGCAAGTAAGACTTTCCCGCCTGCCTCTTGCACGGCTGCTTCCAGAGTTGGGCTTAGCTGGCGGCAAGGCCCACACCACGGCGCGGTGAAATAGGCAATCACAGGCTTATCCATAGAGGCATGCACGACCTGTGCCTCGAAACCGGCCATATTGGTTTCAAAGATCAGAACGTCTGCCGCAGTGGAAGGCGTATCGGTC
>JBFHFW010000324.1:0-1514 GCA_041583395.1 Alphaproteobacteria bacterium | reverse complement strand
ATGGAGCTGTAAGGGCGAACATGGTGGAACAGATGCAAATAGTTGTAGCTTGCCCAAGCCTGTGAATGCGTCATGTGGTACGGCGTTGAATAGCTGTAATCCCGGCACCTTGTCCGATACGGCTGATAGCTCTACGCATTACAATTGGAACTGTATTGGAGCGAGTGGTGGCGGTAGTGTTGCATGTAGTTTGCCTAAGCCTGTAAATGGTGCTTGCGGCACCACGACAAATAGTTGTACGAGTGGCACATTCTTTGATACTGCAGACACATTGACCTATTACAAATGGGATTGTAATGGCTCCAATGGGGGCGCGAATAAATCATGTAGCCTTATTAAGCCGGTTGATGGTGCTTGCGGCACCACGACAAATAGTTGTTCTAAGGGTACATTCTCAGATGTGGCTGATACGTCTACATACTATAAGTGGAACTGCTTGGGCACTGATGGTGGGGTAAGTAAGTCTTGTCAGCTTGCCAAGCCTGTGAACGGTGTGTGTGGTTCGGCAGACGGCACAACAGTGACACAAAAACCAACCTCTAATCTTTGCGCTCAGGGTATTGCAACCACGGTTAGTGGCTCTGGTCCGTGGGCTTGGCGTTGTAATGGTACGGATGGTGGAACAACATCAGGGATTTGTGAAGCTTTGGCTGGTCTAACGCTTTCAGAGGCGCAAAGTGTATGTCCAAAATCCGGTTCTTCTACGGGGAATCAGTGTGGTTGGTCTGAGACTTACGTGGATGTAGAGTTATATCGAGGGAAGTATTATTGCGTTACAGATAGCGAGACAGAGACTGATGCTGATTGTGGTGGAGGCGGTAGCCAAAGTAAGACCTTTGAAGTGAAATCAATTCTGAAAAGTTCATCAGGATCGGTTTCTCTTGGCTCGCGCGTATTTTACTCAAGCACATCCAGCAATAACCCGAACCCGAATTATTGCGAACAGATGTCTTGTACAGGACTGTAGAGGCTGATTTGAGGCCAGTGTGCTAAAAAGAAAAAGGCATGGTTGTTGTGTGGAGTGTGAAGCAGGTCGCTGATAACGTATTCAAGCGGTTATTCGTAGGTTTTAAAATGAGAGGCGACATTTTACTTTACACCTTAAGTTAAATGTTCGTTTTATTTTAGTGGCTTAATTTAGCGTGATAATGTATATTATGGAAAATAGTGCATTGTGCATTGTTGGGTTTCCTTGTGATTAAATAAGGTGCGCATCTTGATCTCTTTGCCAAGTGATCTAGCTCTGTTCCTGTACGAATGTGTTTTTATATTCATATAAGGAGTTCTTTATGCGAATAGTTGATAGTAAGGCGTTTGAATCCCGGCATCCCCCTTTATCCTTTTTGGCGCAGGCCAAGGTATCTGACGCGGTTGCGCAGATGGCAAACCATGATTATGGCTGTGTTGTGGTTGTTGATGGTGAGCAACATGTGCGCGGTATCGTGTCGGAGCGTGACTTTCTAAGGCGAATGCTTTTTGAGGATATAGATCAGCATGATGCAACATTGGGCGAT
>JBFHFW010000323.1:0-1519 GCA_041583395.1 Alphaproteobacteria bacterium | reverse complement strand
TCTTACGATTTCTTCATCGCGGTGAGATGTCAGGATGTTGCTGATGTAACGCCCATCAATTTTGACGTAATCAACGCCTAGATTTTTCAGGTATTCAAATGCATTGGTACCTGAACCAAAATTATCCAAAGCAACACTGTGCCCTCTTTGTCTTAGGGTGCGGATATGGGTTGAAGCTTTTTTGATGTTTTCGACGTTGTATGTTTCAGTAACTTCAAAGGAAAGCCGTCTGGCATAGGCTTCTTTTCTATCCAGCAGATCAAGTAGTTTGGTAAAGAAGGCGCTGCTTTGGATGGCCGGGCTGGAAATATTGACGAAAAATTTGTTATTGGTTGCCCCTGCTTTGTATTGGATGAACTGGAGCGTTCGATCAATGACGGCAAGGTCATAGTTTGGAGCGAGACCTGTGTCTTCGGCAAGCTCCATCCAGTCTTGTGTATTTCCATGTGGAAACTTGGAAAGAAATTCATAGTAGGCCAGTTTTCCATTTTTCATTTGTACGACGGGCTGGAAGAGTGATGAAAATTCGCCTGTTGTTATGATTTTTTGTAGTTTTTCAATTTTTGATACGTGGGTTGCGGCATAGTTTTCAAAGCTATCATTAAGTTTTGTGGTTGCTAGGGGGGCGCCTTTTTCTTCGAATTCACTGACTGTGTATTGGATGGCGCGCGCGAGTTCTTTTGGGGTCATGGCTGCGAGGTCGCCCTCAAGGGTTTGGCTTTGAATCTCAATACCAGCGCCATCTGGGTCTCTTTCCGATAGGAGAGCGGTTATTCGTTCAGTGATCGTTTCGGCTTCTACTTCATCGCGGTGGAGGAAGCTATACCGGCCATCGCCAATTTTCCCAGCAGTTTTGCCATCAGCGGATTCTGAGAGCAAAATTTCACTTATAAGATATTCGATATCAGTCCAATTATTTAGGCCTATACGTTCAATGTCTTCGGATGAGGCGTTAATATCCAAAAGTGACATAGAAATATTGCGGCTGGCTAGTCTAGCCTTGATAAGGAGGTCTTGGGCGGTAAGGATAAATTCTTCTTTATTCAGGATTTTAGGTGTTCTTTTGTTTTTGGAGTTCTCTTGAGTGTTGTCTAGAGAGGGATGCGGCGCTCTTAGCTTGTTGAGGAGGTCATTACTAAGCCCTAGTGTGAAATAAAAACAGCGGCTTTCAGGCATTTTTAAACCATAGAAAACAGCGGCTTTTCCGCCCATTTTTGATGAGAAATTAACAAGAATTGGGCCGATGCGCTGTCCGGTTTTGGAGCGTTCACGTAAGGAGGTTAACAAGCCGACATCGGCAAAGGAAAAAAGATCCAGCCACTTTTTACCCAAGAGGTCTTTGTCGGTAATTCCGGTCAACCCCTTGGCGGCGCCAAGGGCAAAGGAAATTGCATTTTCTTCATTGACTTCAATAAATAAGTCGGACGCAGCAAAAGAGAAGGCAAGGAAGCGATCTCTTTGCTTCTTTATATCGTTCAGGTCTTGTGTCATTAGGGGTTAGGATTCTTCCTATTAAGTG
>JBFHFW010000322.1:0-1534 GCA_041583395.1 Alphaproteobacteria bacterium | reverse complement strand
TGATCTGGTGGTGTGTGAGGATACGCGGGTGAGCCGGAAATTGCTTACTTATTTCGGGATTTCAAAAAAGCTGATTTCTTACAATGATCATAGTGATGCGCGTGATCGTGAGGTGATTTTACAGGCATTAGGCGCAGGGCAGGTTGTGGCGCTGGTCTCGGATGCGGGGATGCCTCTTATCTCTGATCCGGGGCTGAAATTGGTGCAGGCCTGCCGGAACGCAGGATTTTTGGTGACGAGTGTGCCCGGGGCAAGTTCTGTTCTCACGGCGTTGCAGCTTTCAGGCTTGGCCAGTGATGCGTTTAGTTTTATCGGGTTTTTGCCTTCCAAAACCAAGGCGCGGCAAGATGTGTTGAAGCGTTGGCGCGCGAGCGATGGGAGTGTGATTGCGTTTGAAACTGCGCCACGTTTGCTCAAAGCTTTGCATGATATTGAAGCTGTGATGGATAATCCGCAAATGGCAGTGGTACGGGAAATTACCAAAATGTACGAAGAAGTGGCGCGCGGTTCGGCTTCGGAGCTGATTGCGCGTTATGAGGCCGACGGTTTGCCAAAGGGAGAAATTGTCCTTGTGATTGCGCCCGAGCCTGCTGTTACTATGGATGATGCAGCGGTGAGAGAGGCTTTACAAGACGCACTTGAGGATATGAGCACCAAGGAAGCGGCGGCGCATGTGGCTGAGATGAGCGGGCGCTCCAAAAAAGAGCTTTATAATCTGGCGCTGGAGCTTCGTCAGTCATGAGTTTGAATCCTAAACGCAGTGCGGCCTATAATCTGGGTGTTTTGGCGGAAAAACAGGCTGTTTCATATTTAAGGAAGCAGGGTTACGAGATACTTGCTGAGCGTTATAAGGCACCTGTTGGCGAGATTGACATTTTAGCACTTCAAGACGATATGCTTGTGGCAGTTGAGGTCAAGGCGCGCAAAACTTTAGAAGAAGCGCTGGAATCAATTACGCCGCGTAACCGCCAGCGGGTTGAAAATGCCCTTTTGCATTTCCTGAATTTGCATGAAGGTTATGCTGCACATGGTATGCGTTTTGATGTCATTACCTTGTGTGGGGAAGGGGTTATGCAGCATCTGGACAATGCATGGGAAGCCCGTTCATAATAGTGCCGTGCTTTGTTCTGATTCTTTTTGTGTTCTATAGGGTTTTTCCAAAATGAAAAAAATTGCGTTATGTTTGTCTGTGGTGCCTTTGTTTTTATCCGGCTGTGCGCAGTTGGCTGTGGCGACAGGTGCAGTTGTCGGTGCTTCTGCTACGAAGGAAGGTGGAATACCCCGGGCACTGGAAGATAGCCGCATTCAGATCCAGATCAATGATTTATGGTTCAAATATGATCTCGATACGTTCGGAAAGCTTGATTTAACGGTTAATCAGGGGCGCGTGCTCATTACGGGCGTGGTGCAAGATCCGGATAAACGGGTTGAGGCTGTACGTCTTGCGTGGCAACCCGAAGGTGTTAAGCAGGTGATTAACGAGATCCGTATTGCCGAAAGTTCGGGGATAAAGGGCTTTGCTACTGATACATGG
>JBFHFW010000321.1:0-1536 GCA_041583395.1 Alphaproteobacteria bacterium | reverse complement strand
GGAGCCCAGTGGGCTTTCAATCGGCACCAGACAAGGCTCGACCGTTTGCAAAACCTGATCATCGATGCAGCGCGCAATCCCCAGTAGCTTGATTTTATAGCCAAGCTCTGTGGCAAAAGAGATATCTGTGGCTGTCAGATGCGTAATCCCCGTCATCTTCACAGCATCAAAGTCCGGCTTTATACCAAAGGCATTCGCCGCGAGTAGCGCAATTTTATGCCCCGAATCAATGCCTTCAATATCAAATGTCGGATCGGCCTCTGCATAGCCTAGTTTTTGCGCGTCACTTAAGATATCGGCAAAATCACGACCGGTCTCGCGCATCTGCGTCAGGATGTAATTACATGTGCCATTCAAAATACCGAACACCGCATCCATTTTATTGGCGGTCAGCCCCTCGCGGATCGCCTTGATCACAGGCACACCACCGGCGACAGCAGCCTCGTAAGCAAGTGAAACATTGTTTTCCTCTGCCAGTTCCCCGAGCTCAATACCATGGTGTGCAACCAGTGCCTTATTCGCGGTAATAACGTGCTTTCCAGCCTTCAGCGCATTTTTGACCAATTCATAAGCCGCCCCTTCGGAACCACCGACCACTTCAATAACGGCGTCCACATCGGGCTGGTGGGCGACATCTTCCATCTTATCGATCCAGCGATAGCCAGAAAGATCAACGCCGCGATCCTTGTCTTTCGAGCGTGCCGATACACAAGTAATCTCGATCGGTCGCCCTGCGCGTTTAGCCAAAAGATCTGCATTTTTTTGCACAACCTTGATCACACCGACACCGACTGTGCCGAGCCCGGCAATTCCTACGCGAAATGGTTGTGTCATAGCTCTACCCTAATGTTTGTGAATTTGAAGGCAGCAAGGGCTTAGCGCCTAATCTCTACACGTTGATTAAGCTCACTTGACGGTGTTGTCACGGGACGCGTATCACCGTAGGCTTTTGTTTCAATCATATGCGCAGGTACGCCGCCTTCTATAAGGGTTTTGGAAACATTAAATGCTCTGTTCATTGAAATTTTCAGGTTGGCCACTTTACGCTTGATCGGGTCCTCAATATTCGAGCGCGCAGAAGCATGTCCTTCAACAGAAATCGGTTGTCCGACAACCATAAAGTTTTTCAAATTTTCTTTATCGGCGGATGTAATGTCTGATTGGCCATAATCAAAGCGAATAACCTGAACACCATCGTCCTCACCTCTTTGAACAAAAGGAACAGATGTTTGTGTGGCAGGTGGCAACTGAGAATCGATCGGGTAAACCTCTACACTCTCATTGACAAGATAGCTCTTATGAGGTGACACCGGAGCGGTAACCGTTTGTGTATTAAAACGCGGTAAGCCCATGTTTTCCAAGCCATACAGCATCACATCACGATCGGAATTATCGTTTCTGATTTGCACCAAATCATCATAAGGCACCGCTTGGGCTTTGTTCGGATAGTCCTCAATCGAATACACAACGACTTCAGTTTGGGGCTCTTGTGGCTCCGCCATGACCTGTGTTTTATCAATGGCAGAACAACCAATC
>JBFHFW010000320.1:0-1537 GCA_041583395.1 Alphaproteobacteria bacterium | reverse complement strand
GACCTGCCTGCGGATACGCTTATTCATACTGATAAAAGCCTCCGCGGCCTGCCGTACTTCCAATGCACCGCTGGGCTTGAAATAAGCAACATCCCGCCCCTTACCAAAGCGCGTTGCCGCAGCAGCAAGCTTACGAATAGGACGAATTTGATTCCGCATAAAAATGACAGCAACCATTAACAATAAAATTGAAGACCCCAAAACCCAAAGCAAGAAAATATAACCCGATGAAGAGAACAAACGCCTTTGCGGAAATTCAAAAACAAGGACACCTTGTTTGATTTGCACGTAAACCGTAACCCATTTGTTAGCAAAATCCATCTCGACTGAAAAGGGACGCCCCCGTAACGCCCCCCTTAGTTCTCTAACCAGAGTTCGAGCCACCATACTTTCCCAACCCAAATCAGCCTGGGAAACCACTGGCAAACCATTCAGATTTTCTCTGGTACCCCGCTTGACCTGAACATCAATGCTTTGCTTTGCCAAGCTAGAGACATCTTCTATGGAAGATAGTGAGCCATCTTCAATAACCCTGCTCATAGCAGCGATTTCACCCGCCACAGCATAAGAAAGCCGCATCGTCACTTTGCTCCAGTGACGATCAAAAAACACCAAAGAGGTAATCACCTGTATCAATAACACAGGCACCACCAAAATCAGTAAGGAGCGCCCGAATAAAGTACGTGGCAAAAATTTCTTGATTGCTAATCTCGGTCTCATCACCTAATCATCCACCCGCAATAAATATCCTTTACCACGCACCGTTTGCAAATAGCGTGGTGAGCGCGTGTCGACCTCAATCTTACGGCGCAAACGTGTGACTTGCACATCAATTGTTCGCACCCCACCCTCAACAGCACATTCAGCAGCTAACTCTTCCCGCGATAAAACCTGCCCTGCCTTGGCAGCCAACGCACGCAATAAAGTCGCTTCCCCATCCGTCAGAGCCCGCATTTCATCTCCATCATGTAAAACGCCTTGCACCGGATCAAAACGCCAACGTCCCAATGTAAAAGCCTGCAGGTTTTCAACAACCGGTGCAACACGACGCAATAAAGCATGAAGCCGCAAAACCAGTTCCCGCGGTTCAAACGGCTTGGGCAAATAATCGTCGGCACCGGCCTCCAGCCCTGAGATACGGTCTTCAGCCCCACCTAAAGCCGTCAGTAAAATCACTGGCATATTATGCGACGCACGCAAAGACTGCGTTAATTCCAATCCCGTTTCGCCCGGCATCATCACATCCACGACCATCGCATCAACTTCAAAACGCTCCAACAACAAACGCGCAGCAGCAGCATCTTCAGCCTCGACCACAACAAAGCCATGCTCGCCCAAATAGCGCGAAACAAGCGAGCGAATGCGCGCATCATCATCAACCACCATAATATGGGGCCGCGTACTATAGCTCTTGCTCAATTGTTCTGCTTCCATTACTCTTTATCTTTCTAATGCAACTAGATAACCACAAACAGCTAGAGATTAAAAGAGATGGCGAACATTCCCTTCGATGACAGAGATGGATTTATTTACATGG
>JBFHFW010000319.1:0-1550 GCA_041583395.1 Alphaproteobacteria bacterium | reverse complement strand
TTCATTGCGCTGTGCACGTGTGCGGGACGGCGAACCGGCATAGATTTTAGCTGCCTCCATAGTCGGCTCGGCAACGCTAGCGATGCGTGTCGCTTTCGCTGGTCTCTTTAGCTGGCCTGCGAAGCTTTTCGGTTTTTTGCGCACAGCCAGCCTGTAGATATCGGAAGCATTGGGGTGGTCGCTATAAATGTCCAGCCAGCTTTTAAGCTCGATAAATCCGGAGCGATAAGCCGGATGCATATAACGCTGGTAAAGCATATGCCCCAAAAGGCGGTTATCGGTGAGCTCTTTGTAATAGGCGTCAGCCTCTTTCATTTTGCCGTCGGCTTGCAGGCTATAAATCGTTTGATATGCCTGGATATCTTCTGCCGACAAGCGCGCACCATTGGGTGCCGAGGGGCGTTGCATATAAATGGGCGGTGCGGGTTTATAAGCAGGAACAGGAACCGGCGGTAATGTTTCCGCATAAGATGGCAGAGCGGCCATCAAACACACCACAAGGGTTGTGATTATCCCTGTTTTTTTCAAAAGCTTTTGCATGATGGGGTCAGCTTTACAAGATGCATACATATGTGTCCAGAAAAAGCATCAGAGCGCGGCCATTTTGGCTTTAATTTCGAGTAAATCTGCCCAAGCCGCACGTTTTTGCGTCGGCGTGGTCAGCAAATAAGCAGGCGCATAAGTTACAATCGCCGGAATAGCCGTCGTATCCTTGGTTAAATCCGCGGTTTGCGGGGTATAGTCATGCCATGTCTTGCGTAATTTCGAGAGCGTTTCCGATGTCCCCAACAATGTTTGCGCAACCGTACCGCCACAGAAAATCAGGAGCTTGGGCTTAACCAATGCGATATGTCTTTCGATGAAGGGCAAGCTGACCTCGATCTCTGCCGGATTGGGAGAGCGCCCCCCCGGTGGACGCCAATTCAGCAGATTGCTCATATAGATATTTTCTGCGCGCGAAAGCCCAATGTGGGAGATCATTACATCCAAAAAACGCCCATCCGCATCCATAAAAGCTTCACCCGCGCGGTCATCTTCTTTTGCCGGCGCTTCACCGATCAGCATCACATCCGCATCGCTTTGCCCCGAAGCGAAGACCATATTACTGGCGGTTTTTTTCAACGCTATGCCATCAAATTGTTGAATGGCATCTTGTAGTTCAGCGAGGGTAGTAGCCTTTTTGGCACACTTGATAGCCTCCGCGCTCGCGTCTGATTTCCCGAGAAATGCAGGTGTTGGCGGTTCTTGTGCAGCTTGAACAGCTATTGAAGGCTGCGGCGCGTCCTCAACAATACTGGGAACAACAGCAGGTTTCAACGCACGCCGATCGATAGGCATCTCGTCCAGTGCCTCGTCAATACCCTGATCCTGATACCACTTTAGCGCAGCCAGATATGCGTTCACATGAGCCTCTCGTAAAAAACTCATCTTAGCCCTACAGATCGCTGAATAAATAGGGTAAAGTGGGATTTGGGCTTAAGAACAAGGGGATAAAATCTATGCCGGAATCCATTAGAGCTGATCGCGAAAATATGGAGTATGATGTTGTG
>JBFHFW010000318.1:0-1560 GCA_041583395.1 Alphaproteobacteria bacterium | reverse complement strand
TTCCATGGCCGAGATTGAGGCTGGTATTGTTGATCTTGGTGTGCGTGCGCGTGATGGTAAGCTTTCCATGGACGAGATGATGGGCGGTACATTTACCATTACAAATGGCGGTGTGTTTGGCTCTTTGCTCTCAACACCGATCTTGAATGCGCCACAATCCGGTATTTTGGGGATGCACAAGATCCAGCAGCGCCCGATGGTGATGAAAGATGGCTCTATTGCTGCGCGTCCGATGATGTATCTGGCGCATTCCTATGATCACCGTATCATTGACGGGAAAGAAGCCGTGAGCTTCTTGGTGCGCATTAAAGAAAGCCTTGAAGATCCCCAGCGTTTAATTCTGGATATTTAAAGATCCAAGAAATGGCTTAAAGAGGAAGCGCGCCCTGAGTGGGTGCGCTTTTTTGTTAGCTCTGGCGGAATTCTTGTATCCACTGTTTGGCTTTGACGGCTTGCTCTTGTAAGCGCCCGGAGAGGACGTCATTAATCCCCCAACAGATAAGTGCAACGGTCGTTGCTATATTTCCATTGCCCAAGGATGCTGCAATGGCGGGGGTGCGTAGGGCAAGGTTTGTGCTGCCTGTTATTGCAGGTAGGATATTGGCTTTTTCCTGCAGATATTCTCCCAACCATCCTTTTTCAGCCGGGTAGCGTGCGGCGCCGATGGCCCAAGCTGCGCTCATGAGGCCAAGGGAGACTTGTAAAACTGTATTGCCTTCTGCCGCTTTTGAAAAGGCAAGACCAAGATCTCCTACGACAAAGAGTGCGGCTCCGGCTGAATATCCTTTTGTCGTATGCCCCCATTTTGTAAGTGTCAGTTCTGCTGCGGTGAATGTCGCAGTGATAAGCATACCTTCTGTATTGCCATTCCATGCAAACACGGATGAGCCAAGCAGGCTTATTCCTCCGCCGATATTTTCGGAGTATTTGTTGAAGATTTCTTTGATTTTAAGTGACATGCACCTTCTTTATTACATAATATTTTATATGTCAATAAATAGTAGGTTGGCTTTTTTTAGTTGAGCAGAAGCTTGAAGTGCATATTGATCGCGGGCTTTTTGTTTGTTCGCGATATATATCTTGGTATAGCCTGCGCCAATGAAATTGACCAGCTCGCGTGCTGTTGGGGTTTGGTTGGTGTAGATATAGTCCGGTAAAATTTCCAAGCCTAATCTGTGCGCATTGATCATAAGGCGGTTAAGGGGCTGCATGATATAGCTGTATTTTTCGTTTTGTTCCTCGAATTCCGAGCCTTCATAGCCGATGGTAATATGGGGGCCGGTGCATAGGGTAAAGAATTGCTGGTCAGGATTTTGTGCGATGGCAAGTGCAACCGGTGCAGCATTTTTAATGTCTTTGATACATTGCTTGAAGAGTTGTTCACTTGGCGGGGTTGTAAGCTTATTAAGTTGTATCTCTGGCTTTTCCTTGGGTTGAGGGTGTTGGTGCGGTGATGCTAGAGCCTCGATTTTTTGTTCTTTGCGCCAGATTGTATAGACCTTTATTCCCGCAGCATCGGCAATGCGCATAGACATATTTTCAAACTCTGCGCCGCGGCGG
>JBFHFW010000317.1:0-1561 GCA_041583395.1 Alphaproteobacteria bacterium | reverse complement strand
CCAACGCAGAGCCTCTTCCGGTTTGACCATTCCCAACAAACCATTTTCGTAGATCAAGCCAAGATTATAAGCCGCTTCCGTAACGCCTTGATTGGCAGATTCTTCAAAATAATTAGCCGCCTTAACCGGATCATATTCCACACCAATCCCTTCGATATGAGCAATACCCAGATTATACTGTGCCTCTGGATGATTAAGCTTTGCGGCCTCTTGATACCAGCGCATCGCCTGATCAATACTTTGCTCAACGCCCAATCCCTGATGATATAAAACACCCAGATTATAAGCCGCGTTACCAATCCCGCCCTTAGCAGCATGCTCGAACCAATAGGCCGCTTTTTGGTAGTTCTGGCGCACACCACCATGACCGGCTGTATATATGGCCGCCAGATCGTGCTGTGCCTCGGGAACACCAGCGAAAGCATCCTCCTCAATAACACGGATATCCTTAGGCAGGCCGAGATCACGGCTGATATTATAATGCGGTTTTTCTTTTTGAACGGATGCTTTTGGCGCAACCTTTGCTGCAGGTGGCGGCATTTTGGTCACAACAGAGACTTCAGGAACCTCTTGTGTAGATGCACTCTGTGTAACTTTTTCAGCTACAGGCGATGTACCGGGTTCAACCTTATTGAGCTCTTTTCCGACCACTTCAGGTTTTGCCTCCATAAGCTGCTCAAGCTGTGCCTGATTTGTGATATCAATCGCGCCGATATCATTCTCAGGCGCATTGCTGGCCTCCGGATTTTGCTGGATTTCCTGCGATATATCGTCCATCTCTGCAGGCAGAAATGCACTATGATCCTCGTGAATGATCCAATCTTGCTCTGTTTTCGCAGGAAAGTTTTCGGTGATATCCTGCTGTGCTCCTTGCGTTGGCAGGTTAAGTGCTCGCAGATCAATATTGCGCAAATCCGGGAAATTTGGTTTTTGCACATCACTGATAAACCATCCGCCTAAAACAGCCACCACACATACACCCAGCATCAGAGGCGTGCTAAAGCTCCATGAACGATGCCACAAAGACGTATTGTCCTGCACGCGGGATGCCGCCTGTGCAGCAGAAGGCAATGCGTTCAATGAGTGGCGGGAAATATCCTCTTGCTCTTGCGCCTGATCTGAAAGCAAAACCATCGCCTTGGCGTTGAGAGCATCGCGTGTGTGGATAACAGTTTCCTCTATCCGCTCGATTTTGCGCATAAAACGGGCGCGCTCTTCCATGGCTTGCTCAAGCTTGCGCATCAAACGCGCTTGCTGGCTCATGGCTTCCGACACCTGATCATTCAGCTTTTGTTGCTGCTCTTCGGTTGTTTCAAGGCGCTTCAGGACGGCCTCATAATCCTGTGCCTTTTGCACATTCTCCAACTGCAACTGCTTGCGGGAGAGCTCAACGCTCACCTTTTTGTGCTGCTCGGCCTGTCCAAGCAGGGTTTTATAATTCTGGCTATTTTGCGCTGTGCGTTGCTCGAGCCTGCGCAAAAGAGCACGTGTCTCTTCAATATCAGCGGCAGCTTGCGTATTTTCTACTTGCGCGGTGTCGCGCTCTTCCAGCGCCTGAATT
>JBFHFW010000316.1:0-1571 GCA_041583395.1 Alphaproteobacteria bacterium | reverse complement strand
TTGAAGTAGTGAGCGATCATCATCGATCACCAAAACTTTCGGGGGTATCATCGCTTTTTTCCTGTGCTGTTGCGCATATAATAAAATAGTTTACGGGAAGATAAAACGATTTCTTTTTTTCATACAAACGTGTTCGAAAAATGCTATGAAAAATTTAATTGACATATGGTTTGCAGGAGGGTAAGGTGCCCTCGGAAATCAATTGTTCAAGGAAGCATAATATGAGTATCAATAAGCGAGTAGCAGGAGCATTTTGTGCGGTTGCGAGTATAGGATGGTATAATATGCCACTATCTCAAGAAATGGAAACACTACCCAGATTGCTCCTTAGCGCAGGGCTGCCTCCAACAATAGCTCTAACAATAATAGGGTCAGGGTATGCAGCAGTAGAAATAGCTAAGTGCCTGGAAGGCTCTGAAGCCTCAGAAGATAAGGATAGGTTTTTGGCTTTTTATGCGGGTATGTCGGTTGCTTTTTTGGGTGTTATGGGGTGTGGCTTTCCTCAAGTGCTTGAGTTTATGGAAGAGAATCTTATCAAAGATAAACAGGCACAAGTCCTTATCCAAGAAGCCGCGCAGGATGATATCCAGATATCTACGGCTAATGGTCAGACATATAGTTATGATGCAGAAAAGAATATTCTTTTTGCACCGGCAGTGGGTTAGGTATTCCCATACATCATCGAGAGATATTTCTCGCCGCGATCACACAGGAAAGTCAGGATGGTTTTAATTTCCGGATGGGTTTCACGGATTTTTTTGGCTGCCCAATAATTGCCACCCGATGATGGGCCAACGAAGAGACCTTTTTGAGAAGCCATGTCATGCGCTTCGGCAATGGCAATATCGCTATCAACTGAGATAATCTCCGTGATCTCAGCCTTATGGCGTTCATAGATTGTGGGCACGAAGCCATCCGATATGCCCTCGATTTTGTGATCGGCAACCATGCAGCATTGCAAGGTTTGGGATTCCGTAGGCTCCATTGCAAAGACTTTAAGATCAGGATTGTGGTACGCGCGCAGGCCTTGCCCAACACCGATTAATGTGCCGCCAGTTCCAACGCCTTGGACGATGGCATCAATTTTGGTGCCCTCGGGGAGTTGTTCGATAATCTCGCGCGCCAGCCATTCACGGTTTTCCTCGACATTCCATTCATTGTCAAATTGCTGCGGGCAGTACCAGCCTTCTTGTTGGCCAAGACGGATTGCTTCCGCGCGTGCTTCACCCACTTGAAAATTACCGACAAAACGGATCTCCGCGCCAAAGCCCCGTGAAATATGCGTGCGCTCGGATGTATAGCCATTGGGGATGACGACAACCATCTTGTAGCCCTTTACAGCCGCAACCATACTCATGGCATTGCCTGTGTTGCCCGATGTGCTCTCAACAATGGTATCGCCGGGTTTGAGCAAGCCTTCAGCCTCGGCTTTTTCAATCATAAACAGCGCCATACGTGCCTTGATAGAGCCGGAAGGGTTGAAATATTCTGCCTTGGCCAAAATGCCATCCCCCAGATCAAGAAGCGGTGTATTGCCGATTGTATCAAGGATCGAGGTCGGTATTGCAGGC
>JBFHFW010000315.1:0-1585 GCA_041583395.1 Alphaproteobacteria bacterium | reverse complement strand
CGCAACTATGGCGATAACTTCCGCTATATTCCTGCAGAAAATAAGAAGTAATCCTTGTAAAGCCTCTCGAATTTATGCATTTTATTCTCAGTGGTCCCGTAGCTCAACCGGATAGAGCATCTGCCTTCTAAGCAGAGGGTTACAGGTTCGAGTCCTGTCGGGATCGCCATCTTTTTTGGTTTAGAACCACTTTAGCCTTTTAAAGGCAATGATTTGCCCAAAAACAACTGCGGTCAGCATACCGATAAAAATCATAAAGGCATAAGGGTTCTCGGCACCGGGAATACCGGCCACATTAATGCCAAGCAAGCCTGTTAGAAATCCAAGCGGCAAGAAAATCGCGGCAATAACAGAAATCATATACATGTTTTTATTCATATGATCGGCTAATGCACTGGAGAGCTCGTCTTTTACGATTTGTGCGCGCTCGCGTATCGTATCCAGATCTTCAGTGTAGCGGGTAATGATATCCAGCGCTTCTTGCAAGCGGCGCCGATGTGTTTGATCCAGCCATGGTTGTTCGGATATACGAAGGTGAGAAATAACGTCTCTTTGGGGCGCAATGTAGCGGCGAAAGAGAATTGCGCGTTTACGGACATTGGTGATTTCTTGCCGCTCACTTGTATCAGGAGACTCCATCACTTGTTCTTCGATATCGTCCAATTGTTCATCCAGATCCGAAAAAACAGGTTCCATGCGCTCGAAGAGCCTTAAGGCCAGAGCAATAATAAAATCCCCTGAATTTTTAGGGCCTTTGCCTTCCAGGAGGCGGTCTTTAATATCTATTGTGGCCTTTAGAGGACGGCGTTGAACAGAAATGATGCGGTGTGCATCAACCCATAAGCGGATGGAAACCATGTCCTCGGGCGCGGCGTCTTTATTGAGGTTTACGCCACGTAAAATCATTAATGCACCTTCTTCAAATTCAAGAATGCGGGGGCGTGTTTCTTCGGCAAGGAGGGCGTCGACGATAATATTATCCAGATAGGTGATTTCTTTTTTAAGCCATTCACGGCTTGCCGGGTTGGTTGCATCAAGATGCACCCATGCCAGTGTTTCTTCTTTAATTGTTTTGGATATTGCTGAGCCGGTCAGGGCAGTGCCTTTTCCATCGCCTTCGATTGTAAGGGCATGAATGATACCTTGGTTGTCGGGCATGTACTTTTATCCTTTAGTTTATTTTTCAATGGGCATGTCGAGGCTCTTTAGCCCCCATTCGCTCCATGAGCCATCATAAACAGCAACATCTGTTGCGCCAAGATTGTAAAGTGCCAAAGCCAGCATGCAGGCCGTAACGCCGGAGCCGCAAGTTGCATAGGTTTTTTTGTGATAATCCCATCCATCAACCATAAACATTTGTTCAAGTTCCTCGCGGGATTTTAAGCAGCCATTTTCATCGCACACCAGGTGAGATGCAGGAATATTGTGGGATGAGGGGATATGACCGCTTTGTAGAGCTTCGCGTGGTTCGGGCGCTGTGCCCAAGAAACGCTGGGAGGGGCGGGCATCGTAGATTTGTATTTCCTTGTTATGAACGGCCTTTTCCATTTGAGCCCGATCCACAACGAGTTTTGGGTTGAGCGTT
>JBFHFW010000314.1:0-1592 GCA_041583395.1 Alphaproteobacteria bacterium | reverse complement strand
TTTGCATCGCTTCGGTCATAGTTTTCGCATAAAAAGATTTAAGCCGCATGGCAAAATTATTGACTACCCCTCACTGGAAGAGCCCAAAAGGGACTTGATTCTTCTTCTATTGTATAATTTCCAGAGTCTAAGAGCAAGGGGAGCGAAAAAGGATTTTTTCTTGACATATTATTTACCACAGTCTAGCTTTTGCGCATTATATTTTATATGAAAAGGATAAGTCTGATGTCATTTCTTACAGAGGTGTGGAAATTTATTTGGGGGGAAAGTGATCCTTCAACAGAAAATACTTCACAGGCAGAAAAACCCAAGGCAGAAAAGCCCAAGGCAGAAAAGCCCAAGGCAGAAAAGCCCAAGGTGGAAAAGCCCAAGGTGGAAAAACCCAAGGCAGAAAAGCCCAAGGCAGAAAAGCCTTCTCCCTTTACGGATGAAGAACAGCATATTCTTAAAAGCCCATGGGCGTTAGCGCGTGTAAAAGAGCTGGTTGAAGAGGGGGGATATAAGCGCAAAGATCCTTTCCATTCTTTTTCAATCGATAGCTATGGGGACATGGAGTACTATATGGGGCAGCATGGTTGTTGTGATCTTAGAGATGATGAGGGTCTTCCCATTATTATTATGAGTCCATCAACAGTAACGAATGACCGTGCAAAAAGTTTAATTCGAACGGTCATTTACGAAGGGCAAAATAAAACTGAGGCTGAGTTATATCGTCCGGTTCTTCAATCTGTATCAAGTGTCGATCCCGAGTTTATCAATAACCCGATGCTTAATGATATATATATGAAAATTCAAGAGCATAACGAGAACCCCTTAATAGATCGTCGTTTGCATATTGATGTGGAAACAAAAGATCAGCTAATCGAATTGTATCAGTTTGCATTATTTATAGATGGAAATGATTATGCTCAAGAAGGCCTTGAAGGGCTCCAGCCGACAAGTGAATATCATGCGCGTGTATTAAGATCAAAAGTCCTGAAGCATTGTGTGGAGACGGTTTTAAGAAAACATAATATTGATCCAGAAACTTTTGAAAAGCGTGAAGGTAAACAGCGCCCCAATTTACAACTTGTGCCCCCGCCAGAGCGTTAGTTGAATTAATAAAATTGACATAATGCATTATTTCAGGTACAAAGGGTCATGATTTACGGAGGCCAGAAAATATAATGCCTTATCAATTAACACGTGAAGAAATACAAAAGCGCACGCAACTCAATTTTAAACAGTGTGAAGCGTATTTCTTGCAAGAAATGGCGATGTTGGAGCGGCTTGATCAAATGTTGCCATTGCCTTTTTTGCATCATTTGCCGATTAAGGATTTTGCACGGTGGAACGGCCCGATGCAGTATCATAATAATTGTATGAATGTTGCATTGAACCGTCAGGAAAATGCCTGGTTGCTTCCTACACAACTTGGTGGAGCCAAAGATGTTGAGCCATCATTCAAGGATAAATGGGATCTTCTGGCGGCGCTCTCAAAAGATCCGCTTCAGCCTGTTGATAGTATATTTGCATCTAAAAGCGGCGTTTTGGTTGCGCTCTTTCACAAAGTAACACAATCAATGACGGGTAAGGGGGTTCCGCATTGGTAT
>JBFHFW010000313.1:0-1598 GCA_041583395.1 Alphaproteobacteria bacterium | reverse complement strand
CGTAAAAAACTCATCTTAGCCCTACAGATCGCTGAATAAATAGGGTAAAGTGGGATTTGGGCTTAAGAACAAGGGGATAAAATCTATGCCGGAATCCATTAGAGCTGATCGCGAAAATATGGAGTATGATGTTGTGATTGTGGGTGGTGGGCCTTCGGGTCTGGCCTGCGCAATCCGCCTGAAACAGCTGAATACCGATCTCAATGTCTGTATCCTTGAAAAGGGCTCCGAGATTGGCGCGCATTTGCTATCCGGTGCGGTGTTCGAGCCCCGCGCGCTCAACGAGCTGATCCCCGATTGGAAAGATAAAGATGCGCCGCTGACGACCAAAGCCACAAAAGACAAATTCCTGTTTTTAACCAAAAACAAAGCCTATCGCCTGCCGACCCCGCCGCAGATGCATAATAAGGGCAATTATATTATTTCACTGGGGAATTTAGCACGCTGGCTGGCCGCACAAGCCGAAGAGCTGGGTGTGGAGATTTTCCCGGGCTTTGCCGCCGCCGAGGTACTGTATAATGCGGATGGCGCGGTTATCGGTGTTGCCACAGGTGATATGGGCATCAATGCAGCAGGTGAAAAAACCGAGGCCTTTGAGCCCGGCATGGAGCTACATGCCAAGCAAACGGTCTTTGCCGAGGGCTGTCATGGCTCGCTGACCAAAACGCTCATCGAAAAATTTGATCTGCGCGCCAATAGTGATCCGCAAACTTACGGTCTGGGGGTTAAGGAATTGTGGGAGATTGATCCTGCCAAGCACCAAGAAGGGCTGACTATGCACACAATTGGCTGGCCGATGGATAAATCGACCTATGGTGGCTCGTGGCTCTATCATGCGGGCAATAATATGGTTTCCATTGGTTTTGTGGTGGGACTAGACTACCAAAACCCCTATCTCTCGCCCTATGAGGAAATGCAGCGTTTTAAGCTGCATCCGGCGGTAAAACCGCTATTAGAAGGCGGACGCCGCGTGTCTTATGGTGCGCGGGCGCTTGTTGAGGGCGGGCTCCAGTCCCTGCCGAAACTCACCTTCGCAGGCGGGGTTTTGATCGGTGATACTGCGGGCTTCCTCAATGTCCCCAAAATCAAGGGCAATCACACCGCCATGAAGTCCGGTATGGTGGCGGCTGAATCTATTTTCGAGCATTTATCCGAGCATGGCGATGTCTGGGGCGCAGAATGTGCAACATATCAGCAAAACATAGAAAAATCATGGCTTTGGAAAGAGCTTAAGGCCGTACGTAATATCCGCCCGGGCTTCCATAAGGGGCTATGGCTTGGCCTGATCAATGGTGTGATCGAAACGCTTACAGCTGGTATTCTTCCGCGTACGCTGAAAAATCATGCCGATCACGCGCAAATGAAGCTGGCCAAGGACTGCCAGCCCATTGATTACCCCAAACCAGATGGCAAAATCACCTTTGACCGTCTCACTTCCGTTTCCTTTTCAAACACCAACCACGCAGAAGACCAGCCTTGTCATCTAAAACTTAAGGAATCCTCAATACCTGTTGCGGTAGACTTAAAGGACTATGACGGCCCTTCGCAGCGTTATTGTCCTGCGGGGGTATACGAGTTTGTGGATGATGGACAAGGCG
>JBFHFW010000312.1:0-1600 GCA_041583395.1 Alphaproteobacteria bacterium | reverse complement strand
TCGCCAGCTTCACATGATACATACTGACCACTATCTTGGCATTGTGTTGAACCCCCGCCCAAGACAGTATTCAAAACAGCGTAAGATGAGTGAGCGTGCATGTGTGAATCATAATCGCCCCTGATCAAAAATCCTGTTTTTGTACAATCTGATATTTGATCTGCGACATCTTTCAGGCGATCATAATTTTGTTCTAAATCAGAATTCTGCGATACATGTCGATCGACGTAAACCGTAGTTCCTGAAGGAATACGTGCCTCTTCAAATGCTTTTTCCAACCAGGTATCATCTTTAAAAAAGCCCGAGAGAATACATATAGAGCCTTCCCCGGCAGATGATTGCTGCGCAGCCCGTATAAATTCGTCCAGACAAGATGTTTTAAATACACTCATCCGGAGTTTATAATATGTTTTGATTTGTTATGTCAAATTTAATTTAAGCTGCGTTATTTTTCTGTTTGGATTCTTCATCTTCAGCCGTCAGTTGAAGGGCGCGGGGGGTTTCTTCGACAGGCGTGAAGTCTGGCAGGTCTTTGGTCGTGTTGCTGGCTTGCAGATCTTTGAACTTACGCGCTGCCGGAATGACTTGGGACTGCAATGAGCCTACTGCGGCGTCATAGCCGTTCATCGCGCTTTGCAAATTCTTGCCGATCTTACCCATATGGTCGGTAAATTTGAGGATACGGTTATACAGATCAATTCCGCGCTCTGATATCTCTTGTGCATTTTGGGCGAGCGCGACTTGCTTCCAGCTCACACCGACCACGCGCAGGAGGCTCATCAGCAAAGTGGGCGAGGCAATAATCACGTTCTTGTCCGCGGCAAAATCAACAAGCCCCGGATCGGCACGCAGCGCCATGGAGTAAATATGCTCGGACGGCAGGAACATCACCACAAAATCAGGGCTGTCGATATTTTCCCAATAACCTTTGGCGCCCAACTGCTTGGCATGTTCGCGCACCTGACGGGCAAGCTTTTGAGTGATCGCAGCACTTTCTTCCTGACTTACATTCTCGCCAAGGCGCTGGGTAAACTCATTGATGGGGGCTTTGGAATCAACAATGATATTAAAGCCGTCTTGCATTTTAATCACTGCATCGGGGCGCTGACGGCCATTTGCGGTCTCCAAGCTGACTTGCGTATCATAATGCACACCTTTGATCAGGCCGGAATTATCCAGCAAGCCTTCAAGGATAAATTCGCCCCATTTGCCTTGCGCCGCGGGATCACGTAAAGCGCCGACAAGGCGTGCTGTCTCTTTATTGAGTTGCTTCATATCCTCGCGCAGGGCTTGATCTGTGCCTTTAACCTGCTCGACCGCTTGGGCAAGCGTCTGGAGGTTTTTGTGCATTGGATCAACCATATCAGCGATGGCTTTTTGGCGTTTTTCAAGGTCATAGCTGTGATCATTTTGCGTTTGCTTGAAGCGCTCCTCAGCCATTTGGATAAAGGATTGATGCGCGTTTTGCACAGCTTCTTGTGCGCTGACCTTAAAGCGGTCTTCCATATGGGACAGTGCGCCTTCCATTTCATGCGCGCGCATGCGGTGCCATGCAAATGTTGCTCCTGCACCGATCACAAAGCCCAAAGCCGTATAAATG
>JBFHFW010000311.1:0-1608 GCA_041583395.1 Alphaproteobacteria bacterium | reverse complement strand
GAGATCCTTCACTACGTTCAGGATGACATGAAAGGATCATAGCATGGTGTTACGCAGCGATCATTATGATGATGTTTATTTCTCGGCGCAAGATGGTTTGGCGGAAACGCGCCATGTCTTTTTGGATGGGAATGATTTGCCGGCACGCTGGATGGCGCATGAGGGCGTGTTTACCATTGCCGAGACGGGCTTTGGGACGGGGCTGAATTTTTTGGCGGCTCTGGATGTGTTTAAGAAAACAGCGCCGCGCGACACGCAATTGCATTTCATATCCTTTGAAAAACATCCGCTTGAGGCCGATGTGATACGCCAAGCTTTGCAGCAATGGGATCTGGATGTGGAGGCTCTTTTATCTGTTTACGAACCGTTATTGCGAGCGCAGCGAAGCAATCCAGATTCCCGGATTATAGATTGCCGCGTCGCTTGCGCTCCTCGCAATGACGTCTCTCTACAAATTTATATCGGTGATGTGAATGACCTGTTACCTACGGTTAATTTTGCAGCGGATGCATGGTTTTTGGATGGGTTTCGCCCTTCATCTAATCCGGATATGTGGACGGAAACGGTCTTTAATAATATGGCGCGATTGAGCAATCAGGATGCAACATTTGCGACTTTTACCGCGGCGGGATTTGTTCGTCGTGGGCTGGAGGCATCAGGGTTTGAAGTGCGTAAAGTCCCCGGATTTGGTCGTAAGCGCGAGATGGCGATCGGGGTGTTGCGATGAAAATAGCGATTGTCGGTGGCGGTTTAGCAGGCACAGCGTGTGCGTATTTTTTAAATCAATACGGTGCGGATTGTATATTATTTGATAGCGCAGGTGATGTTGCGACAGGCGCTTCGGGAAATGCGTATGGGATGTATAATCCGCGCCTCTCTGCTTTACTAACGCCGGAGGCGATTTTTTACCGCGATGCGTTTGAACTGGCGCTCGATCTTTTTCCAAAGCTGGATGATATCGACCTGCATATGTGCGGTAATTTGAATTTGGTTACGGATGCGCAGAAGGAAAAACGCTTCAATAAGATGCTGGATCATTGGGGGTGGAGTGTGGATATGGCGCGCATGGTAAATGCAGATGAAGCATCTGATCTTGCGGGTGTAAAGCTTAATCATGCGGCTTTATTTATGCCGCGTGCGGGGATGGTTTCACCGCCTAAGCTTTGTCGGGCATTAGTGCGGGGCGTTGAGGTGCGTCATGGCGCAGCAATTCATGATACCGCGGATTTTGCAGCGTTTGATGCGGTTATTTTGGCGTGCGGTGCGGGGGCTTTGCAGTTTGCGGAGCTTGATTATTTGCCGCTCAAAGCAGTGCGCGGGCAAATCACGCAGGTGCAAGCGAGTAATCACACAGCAGCACTTAAAACCGCACTCGGCTATGGCGGGTATTTTACACCGGCGGTAGAGGGTGTGCATATGCTGGGTGCGACTTTTGACCGGGACGCGATGCATAATGATGTGTTTGACGCGGATGATGCGCAGAATATCGAAGGGCTTGGTGAGGCGGTGCCCCATTTGGTAAAAAATTTGAAAGTCGCAGGGCGGCGCGCAGCGGTACGTGTGACCTCACGGGATTATTTTCCGGTTGTCGGGCGTATCCCTGCGCAT
>JBFHFW010000310.1:0-1608 GCA_041583395.1 Alphaproteobacteria bacterium | reverse complement strand
AGTAACGATATTGTTCGTTCTTAAATGGCCCTTGTACTTCTACACCGATATATTCTGCTTGTTCTTGTGAGAGCGTAGAAAGCTCTGCACCGACTTTGGCGAGGTGCAAGAAGGCCACTTTTTCATCCAAGTGTTTGGGCAAGACGTAGACTTTGTTTTCGTACGCGCCATGGTTATTCCAAAGCTCGATCTGGGCAAGTGTTTGGTTAGTGAAGCTGGCGCTCATCACAAATGAAGGGTGACCTGTGCCGCAACCTAAATTCACCAAGCGTCCCTCGGCGAGCATAATGATGCGTTTGCCGTCAGGGAATTCGATCTCGTCAACTTGGGGTTTGATATTTGTCCATTTGAGATTGCGCAAGGGCGCGATCTGGATTTCATTATCGAAGTGACCGATATTGCAGACAATGGCGCGGTCTTTCATGGCGCGCATGTGATCCATAGTGATGATGTCTTTATTGCCCGTGGCTGTTACAAAGATATCACCGCGCGGTGCAGCATTTTCCATGGTGACAACCTCGAAGCCTTCCATAGCGGCCTGAAGCGCGCAGATCGGGTCGATTTCTGTGACCAAAACGCGCGCACCGGCATTACGCAAGCTCTCGGCGGAGCCTTTACCGACATCACCAAAGCCGGCGACTACGGCAACTTTACCCGCCATCATCACGTCAGTGGCGCGCTTGATACCATCGACCAAGCTTTCACGGCAGCCATATTTGTTATCGAATTTTGATTTTGTAACCGAGTCGTTCACGTTAATGGCAGGAACTTTAAGAGTGCCTTTCTTTTGCATGTCGTTGAGGAACATGACGCCTGTTGTTGTTTCCTCGGAGATGCCTTTAACATCAGCCATAAGTTCAGGGTAGTCTTCGTGCATGATGCGGGTGAGGTCACCGCCGTCATCCAAAATCATATTGGGCACCCAGCCATTAGGGCCCTTAATCGTTTGGTGGATGCACCATTCGGCTTCCTCTTCGGTTTCGCCCTTCCATGCAAAAACAGGGATGCCAGCAGCGGCCATAGCGGCAGCGGCTTGGTCTTGTGTCGAGAAGATATTGCAGGAGCTCCAGCGGATTTCAGCGCCCAATGCAGTGAGTGTTTCCATCAGGACGGCTGTTTGAATTGTCATGTGAAGGCAACCTGCGATACGGGCGCCTTTCAGAGGTTGGCTGTCTTTATATTCTTCGCGTGTCGCCATGAGGCCGGGCATTTCAGACTCAGCAATACTAATTTCTTTGCGTCCCCATTCAGCAAGGCTGATATCAGCAATTTTGTAATCTTGATCAAGGGCTTGTGGTTGGGCTGTCATTTTATGCTTCTCCGGCGCGGGTTAAACTGTTGGGGATTTTTACCTGAATGGGCGGTTTAATCAAGGTTTATTAACTTTTTTTTAGGTTTTTGGCGTTTTAATGAGGGGGCAATAGTTGATGGGAATAGCCAATGGAACTGAATTTTAACGTACAAACCAAAAAACCACGCTTCATTTATAAGCATAATCCGCTTATTAAACGTTCGTATCAAATTTTTGAGTTAATGCCCTTGAAAGACGATTATGAACCTGTCGGGGATTATACCGTTTTGGCGATGGATGAAGATCTTGAGCTGAGT
>JBFHFW010000309.1:0-1609 GCA_041583395.1 Alphaproteobacteria bacterium | reverse complement strand
GACCAATTTTATTTCTACGTGCCATTTTATATCCGTCCTTTAATGATAAGAGTCGTTTGTGAAAGAAACTTACGCCTCTACCCCTAAAAACTCAAGACACAATCATCGTCCATTTTTTCTTGCATCTTTATTTTGGATATGTTTAGTTTATGGAAATAAATAAAATGTAAAGAATAAAAGGCATAAAAATGGCAGAACCATCAAAAGCAGTACAAATAGCCCTGACTATCGCAGATGAATTTGCAACCTCTGCTGACGCCGCTGCATTAAAAAAAGCCCTTCCTGTCCTTGCTGTAAAATTGGATCGCGCCGGAGAAGACGTTACTGAAGACATCCTTCGCAGCCATGCGAACCAAGGTGCCGAGCATGTACAAAATGTTATTCAAATATTTAAAAACGCCACGCAAACACCAAAACTGACCTATGAAAGCATCGTTGCAAGACTTGGAATATCGCATAAAACTACGTGGTATGATTTGCTCAACAACAAAAAGAAAAACCCTCTTTTATTCTATGTAAGGAAAGGTGAGCTTCAAGAGGTTATAAATGCACATAAAGCAGGAAGAAATATTCGTGAAAAGCAAGATCTCCCTATGCGCTTAGCCGCAGAACACGGACATCTAGAGATCCTGAAATACTTACATCAAAATGGTGCAAATATTAGAAATGAAAAAAATTATGCCGTACGACACGCTGGGACTCTAGAAATTCTTAAATATTGTGTTGAAAATGGTGCCGATATAACAGCCGGCAATCATTGTGTAATACGCCGCGCAGTCGACGCTGATAATCTTGATATGGCACAATACGCTATAGAAAATGGTGTCGATATCACAACACTCTCAAATAAACAAAAAAAACGTTACGAACTTGCAAAACAACACGCAAAGAAATGGCAAAAATTATTCAACATAAATCCGCCACAAGGTTTAATTACCAGCGAAGCTCCTCCCGAACACTTCAAACCCAAAGCCTTTGCTGCAGCACAAAAATGGTTATCTAAAGAAATCCACAACGTTCAAGAAGTCAACATCTACGCCTATAAACTCTCGGCATTATTCATGACCGAAGATCGCATTCTCCGCTACCTTGATAAATGGGGACAACAAGAACGAAGAGCGCCATTACACGACCTCGCGGATAAAATAAAAATTCCTGCCACAGGCAATCCCGACCTCAAGGCATGGGGGGATGCTACTCTAAGATTTGGTCCTCAAATGGCTAAACTGGTGAAATTTGGCGATAGACTAGAAAAACCAAAAGCGACGCTTGATCAAACCCGTACAGAAATTGCAAAAACTGCTTACAAACGCAGCGCTGAAAACCCATACATTTCTGCACTCTGTTTTTCTTTTTTGATGACAGAAAAACAGTTCGAAAAAACGTTGGATTTTTATCAAAAGCACAAACAAATAGGATTTAAACCCAAGAAAATACCAGACATCACCATTGATGGTGAACGCTTTGGTAAACCGGGATATAAATTCTACCGCCTGCCTGCCGGTGACCCCCGTGGCCTTGTTTTGGGAGAATATACAGATTGCTGCCAATCCATTCATGGCGTGGGGTGGCAATGCGCACAGCATGGTTTTTCATCTGAAAATAGTGG
>JBFHFW010000308.1:0-1621 GCA_041583395.1 Alphaproteobacteria bacterium | reverse complement strand
GATCGGGATGAGGCTGCATTATTGCTCTATGATTTAAAAGATATGTGAGTGAGTCGGGTAAATGTGATGTTCCCCTTGCGTCTTATGATGTAGGGGTTTAATAATGGCGTATTAATTCTAGCACTCAGGAGATATATATGTTTGCCCGTCCTTTAATGATTTTTGCTGCTGTTGCGTTACTTTCTGCATGTTCGACTATGGATGAAAGCAGCAGCATTACAACAGCCGACCGTGAAGCTATTACAACATCCATGGATGGTGAGAGTGCAATGGTTGCTGGCGTTACACCGGGCACACAGGATTATTTGAACACCAGCATCGGTGATCGTGTTTTCTTTGGCTACGACCGTTATGATTTGACAACAGAAGCCCGTGATACACTGGCGGCGCAGGCTGTATGGCTGCAAGAGCATGGCGATTTATATGTCACGATCGAAGGCCATGCCGATGAGCGCGGAACACGTGAATATAACCTCGCCTTGGGGGATCGTCGTGCGAACTCTGTGAAGAATTATCTGGTGGCTTTGGGTGTTGAGCCTTCGCGCATCAATGTGATTTCTTACGGTAAGGAGCGTCCGGCCGTTGCGGGTTCTAATGCCGAGGCTTGGGCGCAAAATCGCCGTGGTGTAACAATTATCGAGTAATCATGATGTCCATTCGTTGGGTTCTTCTGGGTGTTTTGCCTCTATGTTTGCTTTCGCCGATGGCGCTGGCGCAGGATTTTGATGCACGTTTGAACCGTATTGAAAATGATATCCAGACACTCAGCCGCGCCGTTTATCGTGGTGAGATGCCCCCACCTTCAAGCAGTGCGGATTTACGGGCGCAGGCTGATGCGCAGGTGCAAATCCAGCAGCTTGAAACGCAATTGCGGCAGATGAATGGCCGCTTGGAAGAGCAAAGCCATGAAATCCATCAGCTCCGCACGGAGCTCGAGCGTTTTTCCAGCGATGCGCGTATGCGTTTTGATGCGCTGGAAGCCAAAAAGGTGCAGCCGCAACCTGCAGTGTCTGCTTTGCAGAAAGAAGACGCACAAGAGCAGCGGCCCTATAAGTGGTCTTCCCAATCTGTTCAGCAGCAAAATTCAGTGACAGATCCTCAGCCGGTGGCTTTGTCCAAATTGCCCGGTGATCAAGCGGCGGCTAGTTACGAAAGTGCTTTTTCTCTTTTGAAGGCGGCGCGTTATGATGAGGCCGAGCAAGGCTTTGTTGGGTTTTTGAAAGCTTATCCTGATCATGCTTTGGTTGGTAATGCACAATATTGGTTGGGTGAAACCTATTATGTGCGCGGGAAATATGATCAGGCCGCGCAGGCTTTTGCCGAAGGGTTTAAAAAATATCCTAAAGGTGCCAAGGCGCCCGATAATTTGCTTAAGTTAGGGATGTCACTTGCCGCGATGGGCAAGAAGGATGATGCGTGTTTGGCGCTGGCGCAGATTGATCAGGAATTTGCAAATGTTGCTGTCCCTGTGCAACGGCGCGCTACGCAGGAAATGACGCGTCTTGGGTGTCAGGGATAGATGTTTGATCCTGACCATATCTTTAAAAAACTAGATCCTTATAAAAATCAAAAAGCTGTGGCTGTTGGTGTGTCCGGCGGGGCGGACAGTATGGCTTTGGCG
>JBFHFW010000307.1:0-1628 GCA_041583395.1 Alphaproteobacteria bacterium | reverse complement strand
GGATGGCCGGATCGGCAATATGACCCGCGATGCTGTCAATTCGTATCAGGCTATTCACAATATTCCGATCACTGGTGAAATTGATGCGGACTTGTTGCAGCATATGCTGGCAAATGAAAATTCTCCGCTTTTGGGTGAGCAGGGAGCGCGTGCCAATTAAACGTTAATTTAACTTTTATTTCTTACAATCACCCCATGTATTGGGAGTATTAATGGGTAAGAATATAACAGATGAATTTACGCAGGCTTGTGCTTATGCGGCCAATACAAAGTTAGTGAAAATCCCGAGTGATTTTGTATATCCGGATGCTGAGCTCTCGTCCAAGAGCCTCCGTATAAAAATCGATGGATTTATCGGGCAGGCATATCTGGATGTTGTCCAAAAATTTCATGAAAACCCATATGCAGGACTTCCTCATTGGAGTAATAGGGAAGGAAATCCGCAAATATTTTATGAGATTGATTCTTATGGAGGCAATGTTTCTTTAGCCGCTTCTCTTGCTGAATTTATGAAAGGCAGAGCTGAAACAGTCTATATCAGTGATAAAGTTTGGTCATCAGCTGTCAACTTAGTTACAGCAGCTGATGAAGGGCGGGTTTACATGAATGCACAGGGAACACTTTTGACACATAAGCCATATATGTCTGCAGGACTACAGCTCAAAATAGATGATCCTAAATTGTATAAAGCCCTTCATACAATTATTGGGGCACAAGACGGTTATACGCAGGAAGATTTAAAAACAGTTTATCAGAGTATCAAGACATCTGAAAATCCGGATGCGGATGTATTGGAGAGTTTAAAAAATCTTATAGACCACCAAGAAAGCTTGAACAGTGATATTGTGCATTATCTCCTGCATCAAAATGAATTTATGACAGCGCAATGTGCAACCAGTATGGTCAGTGATAAAGGGGTGGAATATTCGGCAGACAAGGCTTTGAAACTAGGGATTGTCGATGCGGTTATCGTTGGAAAGGATAGCGCAGAGATAACCGTGCGCGAAAGCGATCCCAGAGCTCAAGTATTACGACAGGATAATCCTGATTTATACAAAACATTAAACCCCTAATAGCGTTCCGGTCGTCCTAAGGTGCCGCTACGCACCCACCAATCGGGATTGTCATTGGCCAGTGCTCGGGCTGCTTTTTGTGCATTTTCCTCATGCTCGAACAAGCCAAAACAACTCGCACCCGAGCCACACAGGCGGGAGAGCTTACAGCCGTCTTGTTGTTCAATTTGGTTTAGAGCATTGGCAATTTCGGGCACGACACGTTTGGCCGCCGTGGTCAGGTCGTTGCGCTGTGCACCTAAAAAGAGGATCAAGCGATTAAAATCAGCGAATTGCCCGGGCAGTGGGGCTGGTGTGCTAAATTGCCCACCAAATTCCCGAAAGACAGTGGCTGTGGAGCAGGGCTTGTTTGGGTTCACCAGCACAATGGGAATTTCAGGCAGCATAAGTGCTTCTTCCAAAATATCGCCAATGCCGCGCATCCGCGTTGTTTCGCATTTCAGGCAAACGGGAATATCCGCGCCAAGTTTAGTCATGTGGGCAATAAAATCGGGGTGATTAATATCTTGAAGAATGCCCATTTCATGTAAGCCCCAAATTGCCGCCGCAGCATTC
>JBFHFW010000306.1:0-1632 GCA_041583395.1 Alphaproteobacteria bacterium | reverse complement strand
TGTTGGGGAAATCGAGGCAGGTGCCAAGGATATGCGACCTGATCAAGGGCACCTCAATAAAGCAGAGGCTCTTGAGATTAAGGGGGTCTTGACGATAGATCGGGTGATTTCCAGCCTTAAAAATGGACAAACAAGAGCTTTCGTGGCGCAATTTGCGCAATTTACAGGGCTTTTGCCGGATGTCATCGAGGAGGTTATGAGACAGGTTAGTGGTCAGGGGTTGGCGATTATCTCCAAGGCGCATGGGCTGGAAAAACAGGAGTTTATGTCTCTGTTTTTGCTTGGTGGTCGTTTGCGTGAAGGCGCAGGGACGGTGGGCGGTGTCGGCGACATTACGCGCGCAGTCAGCTATTTTAACCGCATTGACAGGGATGTAGCGCAAAAAATTGTTAAGCAGTCTTTTGCTGGGGTTCTGATGAAAGATTAAGGGCAGCTACGCCAGGTAGCTTGCGTCCTTCTAACCATTCTAAAAATGCACCGCCAGCAGATGAGATATAGGTGAAATCTGCGCTGGTTCCTGCATTTTCAAGGGCTGCGACCGTATCTCCGCCACCTGCAACACTCACGCAGTTTCCAAGTTTTGTTTGTTCTGCCACGGCGTGTGCGAGTGCATTGGTGCCTGCATCGAAGGGTTTAATTTCAAAAACGCCTAGTGGTCCGTTCCATAAAACAGTTTTGCATGCCTTCATTTTTTCAATCATAAGGGCAGTGCTTTTTGTGCCGACATCAATGGCCATGCGTCCTTCGGGGACGGCGTGATTATCGGTTACTTCGCTCTGGGCATTGGTGTGTAGTTCGGTAACGGTCACGGCATCAATGGGCAGGATAATCTCACAGCCTTTTTCCTTGGCTTTGGCCATGATGGTGCGTGCTTCTTCGGCCATGTTCTTTTCACATAGCGAGCTGCCAATATTGCCGCCATCGGCATAGATAAAAGTATTGGCCATGCCGCCGCCTAAAATAAGATAATCCACTTTCTCAATTAAATTGTTTAATACACTGAGTTTTGTAGAGATTTTTGATCCGCCAGCGATAGCTATAACAGGTTTTTGCGGATTTTCCAAAGCGCTGTCCAGTGCATTGAGCTCTTCGGCCATAAGCAAGCCTGCGGCAGTTGGTAGGTGGTGTGCAAGCCCTTCGGTCGAAGCATGGGCGCGGTGTGCTGCTGAAAATGCATCATTAACAAACACATCACCCAGCTTAGCCAGTGCCTCTACAAAGTTCGGATCATTAGCTTCTTCACCTTTATGGAAGCGGACATTTTCAAGAAGTGCTACTTCACCATCATTAAGAGCATGGGAGAGTGCTTCGGCATCCGCGCCAATGCAATCGCGTGAAAAGCGCACAGGGCATGCCCAGCTTTTCTCAAGAGCGGGTAGAAGGAACACAAGTGACATCTCGGGATTTTGCTCACCTTCAGGGCGACCGAAATGTGAGAGAACCAAAACCTTGGCGCCTGCTTCGCGTAGATAGTCGATCGTTGGCTTTAGACGGTCAATGCGCGTGGAGTCGGTGACTTTTGCTTTTTGTGCCGGCACATTGAGGTCTGCGCGCAACAAGACACGCTTGCCTTTAAGATCCAAATCCTTAATCGTTTTAAAATTCATAGGTTTCTCACAATTTTTTAAATTT
>JBFHFW010000305.1:0-1641 GCA_041583395.1 Alphaproteobacteria bacterium | reverse complement strand
GGGGGCTTTGTTTGCTAAGGCACATAAGGGCGTTGTCCGCCCCTCGGTCGGGTTGTTGAATGTTGGCTCGGAGGAGACAAAAGGCCCTGATCATGTGCGTGGTGCGGCGGCAATTTTAAAACATGTTGATTTTGTCGGCAGCTATTACGGTTTTGTCGAGGGTGATGATATTTCCAAAGGCACGGTGGATGTGATTGTCTGTGACGGCTATGCGGGTAATATTGCCCTTAAAACTGTCGAGGGAATGGGGCGCTGGACGGCCGGTTTATTCAAGAGTGCTCTGACATCTGACCCGCTTGCCCGTTTCGGGACATTGTTTTCGATCTTTGCGTTGAAGCGCCTGAAGCGCAAACTTGATCCGCGCCTTTATAATGGCGGCGTGTTTTTAGGGCTCAATGGTTTATGTATCAAAAGCCATGGCGGCAGTGATGCGGTTGGCTTTGCCAGCGCAACCATGCGCGCGATCGAGCTGGCACATCATGATTACGTGCAGCAAGTGGGTGATGAGATTAATAATTTGATGAGCCAGGTTTCAGCGCTGGGCGAAGGAATGGGTGAGCTGTAGTGAGTATATCTTCTGTGATTAAATCAACGGGCTCTTATTTGCCCGAGCGCATTTTGACAAATGCCGAGCTTGAGACGATGGTTGAAACATCTGATGAGTGGATTCAGCAACGCTCCGGCATCAAGGAACGCCGTATCGCCGCGGAGGGCGAGACAACAGGCGATATGGCGACCCATGCTGCGCGCAAGGCCTTGGAACAAGGCAATATTGATCCGCAAAGCATTGACGCCGTGATTGTGGCTACAACAACACCAGATCAGACATTTCCTGCTGTGGCGGTCAAGGTGCAAGCTGCACTCGGGATACCGCCATGTGTGGCGTTTGATGTGCAGGCTGTGTGCAGCGGTTTTGTTTATGCGCTCTCGGTGGCCAATAATTTTATTAAGTGCGGTCAAGCCAGGCGTATTTTGGTGATTGGGGCAGAGAAGATGTCTTCAATTGTCGATTGGAAAGATCGCACGACCTGTGTGCTTTTTGCCGATGGGGCGGGGGCGATTGTATTAGAGGCCGATGAGAACGGTGCTGAGGGTATTCTTTCGACCCATCTTTACGCAGATGGCACAAAGCGCGATTTGCTTTATACCGATGGTGGTGCTTCGAGTACGAAAAGTACTGGCGTGATTAAGATGGAAGGGCGCGAGGTTTTTAAAAACGCCGTGCAATATATGGCCGAGGTTGTCAATGAAACACTTGTGCATAACAATTTGCAACCCGATGCGATTGATTGGTTGATCCCGCATCAAGCCAATAGCCGTATTATCGAGGGCACAGCTAAAAAGCTGGGTATGGGGATGGACAAGGTTGTGATGACGGTTGAGCATCATGGAAATACATCGGCGGCTTCCATTCCTTTGGCACTGGACGAGGCGGTGCGTGATGGTCGTATTCAGCGGGGCGATTTGCTATTGCTCGAGGCGCTGGGCGGCGGCTTGACCTGGGGCGCTGCACTCGTTCGTTACTAGGTTTTTGCTTTAACCCCTAGACTCAAGTCTTTGAGCTTGATCATGTTTTTGCTTTTTCTCTCGGTGGATATCTTTTGAGGCAAGATTGACGTTTTGTCCAAATCACTATATCCT
>JBFHFW010000304.1:0-1648 GCA_041583395.1 Alphaproteobacteria bacterium | reverse complement strand
TTTTTTACGCGTTCTGCAATGTCACTCATCGCTCTTCCTATCTTTTTTCAAGTTCAAGTTTTTACAAATTCATTGGCTTTCGGCTAAGGGTCTGAAAACCAACAGGGGCGAATTTATCCAGCCTGTACCCGAAATGCAAGCCCTTTGTTCGTTTCGGCCCTATACCCTTGTGAATAAAGCGTTTTCTACGTTTCCATACCCCTAAATCATCGCCATACCGCCATTCACATGAATGGTTTGGCCTGTCACATAGTTGGCTTCACTTGATGCCAAGTAACTCACAGCAGCCGCGATATCCTCGGATGCGCCCATGCGGCCAGCGGGAATATTGGCATTAATGCGCTCTTTTTGCCCCTCATCCAGCGCGTCAGTCATGGCTGTCGCAATAAAGCCCGGTGCAACACAATTCACTGTAATGCCGCGGCTGGCGACTTCTTGCGCCATGGCTTTTGACCAGCCAATCATGCCCGCCTTGGAGGCGACATAGTTACACTGCCCGGGATTGCCTGTCACGCCAACGACGGAGGCAATATTAATGATGCGACCATCACGACGTTTCATCATGCCGCGCTGCACAGCCTTGGCGAGCTTAAAGGTCGCAGTCATATTCACATCAATGACTTCCTGCCACTCTTCATCTTTCATGCGCATGGAGAGATTGTCGCGTGTAAGACCCGCATTATTCACCAAAATATCAATCTGCCCCATCGCTTCATCGGCGGACTTGACTAAGGCCGCGCCAGCTTCGGGATCGGAGAGATCAGCAGACAAGACAGAGACACGCTCGCCGAGTTCAGCGGCCAGAGCCTCAAGCTTCTCCACGTTGCGGCCGGAAATGCCGACATGCGCACCTTGTGCATGAAGAGCCCGCGCAATCGCGCCGCCAATACCACCTGTTGCACCGGTTACGAGTGCTGTTTTCCCTGTCAGATCAAACATCTATAAAATTATCCTTTGCTGATTTAATCAAAAATTTGTGTCATATTATCGCTATGCAGTCGATTCGTAAACAGTATGCAGCCCTTATTCTAGCCTGTTGGCATTATATCGGTGATCGTAAACATTGGATGATTTTTATCTATCTCATGTTTATTGGTGCAAATATCTGCTTTATGGCGCAACCCTATGTCATTGGTAAACTGATCAATGTTTTGCAACAAGGCGGAGATAATTTACTCAATCAAGTCATTTTTTGGCTATCACTTTATGTCGGATCAATGCTGGGCTTTTGGGTGTTTCATGGCCCTTCACGTGTCATCGAACAAAAGCTCGCCTTTGAAGCGCGGCGCAATTTTAACCTTCACTATTATAATTTGCTAACGCGCATGCCTATTCGCTGGCATCAGGATCATCACTCAGGCAATACAATCAACCGCATTCAAAAATCAAGCACGGCATTTTTTAACTTTGCCGCCAACCAATTCTTGTTCTTTAACACAATGTTACGCGGTATGATTGTTTTACTCGCACTGATGTTCGTCGATTGGCGCGTTAGCCTTACACTTTTTATTTTTTCAATTCTGCTTTTTTACATCCTTAGGTGGTTTGATTTTATCATTATGCGTAAAATTCATACCATCAACGAAGGAGAGCACATCTTTTCAGCCGCACAATTTGATTTTATCAGTAATATTTACAATGTTATTAC
>JBFHFW010000303.1:0-1656 GCA_041583395.1 Alphaproteobacteria bacterium | reverse complement strand
GTAAGTGCCTATGAGCTTGCGCAGCGTGGGGATTCATCCCAGATTAATTTATTACGCTCTGATAGTTGGCATGCAAAGCTGATAAAGGCGTTTGAAGAATCATTGGAAAAAGACCCTGATGACATGGCCACAGCAATGCGCGCGGTGATCCATGCATTTCGTGCCGAGAAGGATTTATCTTGCAACTATGATAATCGTAAGTTGGCCTATCTGGAGGAGATTAGTTATCAGTTTGATCCTAATAAGCCAGAAGATAAGCCTTTTACGCGGGAGTCTTTATTGGCGCTGGGGCAGATCGGCGATTACCCGAATTATATGGATTGGGATTTGATGCAGTATCTTTGGAAGAGTGTTTCCGATGAAGAGGTTCAAGCGCTTTTGGAGAAGCGTGCAAAGAGCGCAAATGGGACGTATGAGGAAGTGTGTTTGCAAAAAGAGGAGCGGGTTGCGCAAGGGTCTTATGTACCTGCTGCCGAGTTTTTAAAACCGTATCTTCCCCCTTCTTATCAGATGTAGCAATCCTATTCCCCCGAGGAAGCCGCCAATATGGGCTTGCCATGCGATGTTACCACCGCCGATAAGGCCGGTGAGGAGCATGAATATTGTCCAAAAGGCGATAATCCCCCAAAGCGGCTTGCGACCGAGCTGTCCCATTTGTCCCGAGCCATGCATCAGGACAATTGCCGCGCCGAAAAAGCCGCTGACCCCACCGGAGGCTCCGATAAGCGGGAAGTTGGCGGCGGGATTAAGGATCAGGAAGGTGAGCGCGCCGATGATACCGCAGGCAAAGAAGAAGATGGCTGTGGCGCGTGTGCCGAAGAAGCGCTCGAAATACATGCCTAGTGCGGTGCCCATTACAAGGTTAAAGAGCAAATGCATGGTTGAGCCATGGATAAACATATGGGTGACGGGTGAAAGGAGCGGCCATAGCGAGGGCATATCCAAGTGCCCTGTGAAATAGGCCGGTACAAAGCCGAATGTCTCATAGACATTCCATAGGGCGGGTTTGGACAGGGTAAGGTTGAGCACGAGATGGGTGATTACCATTGCGGGCACCAAAAAGCGGATAAAAGGCGGAATGCGTTCAAGGTTAATGAATGGCTCTGCGTTGGCTTTTTGTTGGGCTTTGCGTGCGCGTGTGGCGGCCTGTTTATCGGCGCGGCGTTTTTTGTCACGTTCCCCCAAAGTCGGGAAGTGGAGGATATTTTTATCGGCATCTTTGTCGTGCCCGTTGCCATGGCCGTTTAGTTTTTTGCTCATAGGAGACAGCTTAATAAAAACCGCATAGCACCTCAAGCACTATGCGGTTTAAAAGCATGGAGTGATATTTCTATAAGCCGTTAGCCTAGCGTTTGCTTGAAGCCAATATCGGCGTTTTTCTCGCGGTCATATTTATAGACAGCTGTCTCATCGCCCTTTGGCTGCATAAAGGCCGGAGGCTGATAGCGTGTGACCAGATTGCTGGCTTTGGCGAGCAGATCGGTTGCTGAAATCTTTGCATGCTCGATCTGGTGCGCGAGGCTGCCCATAACCTTGGCATAGGCTTCTTCGGCGATTTCCTTACCCATGATAACCATTTCTTTAATCTTGCCAAGTTCGGGAATTTTACCTTCGAGCACTTCAGAGAAGGCATTGCCGATGGTCAATTTCTTTTTC
>JBFHFW010000302.1:0-1658 GCA_041583395.1 Alphaproteobacteria bacterium | reverse complement strand
TTGATCTGTGTTTTATTCATATAGTCGCCCCATTAACCCCCCGACATTGTTAGCTCTCGCTACCGTATTTTTATACGCCTACGCTCCAGCTGCCTTGTCGGGAAGTGAACTGAAACGACTATGGCTCATAGCCTGCGTCTTTTAATTTGCTCATGCGTCACTCGTCTCTACCGCAGTATGTCTGCGCTTACGCTCCTCGTTTCTATGATCAAAATAAAATACTTTGGCTATATATAAAGCTCAAATAGCGTGGAATTTCAAATAAAAAGCCATCCTTTAAGGGACGGCTTTTGGGAGGGAGATAGGCTTTAAGGCGGGATCAGTTATTATAACGCCCACCATTTTCGTGCTTGCCATAGTATTTTTCGTCATTTCCGCTGGCAGGCTCCATTTTAAGAATATCTTCAAGCTCCTCGGCATATCGGGCGGTTAACTTTGTAAATTCATCAATTTCTTCTGCTTGTTCGCGGGCAGAGGGGGGCGGGGCTTCTGCGCGTATTCTTTTATAATGTGACCAATGATCAACATTGCTGTCCCAAGAGGTGTTTCCGGCGGTCGCACTTTGTGCAAAGCCGACCAGAGCCAGCGTGGCAAGTGAAAGAGGGATTGTTTGCCAAGTCATGTGATGTACTCCTTTCGTTATATGTCATTATCGTGCCGATTTATGTTGTTCTAAGTCAAGCTGAGTGAGTGCAAACGCATGCTGCGTCACCGTGCTATGCGTGCTTTTATTCTTCGATATCGCCAAAAGGATCATCGCGAAAACGATTATAGACGCTCTCATTGGGTATATTTTCCGGTTCATCCCCTGCCGCGGGCTGTATATTTGCGGGATGCATATCCATGCGTTCGCTTGCAGGCATATGTTTTTTGTCAGTCATTTTATATTCAGTGACGCCTTCTGCGTTATTCCCCAAAGGGTGCTCGTCTTTTAAAATATCAGCAATGGATAGCTGTGAAAATCCTACGAGGAGGCTGAGGGCGAGGGAGGTTGTTAAAAATTTGTGGTGTCGTTTCATGACGTCTTCTCCTTGTGGTCGGTCTTAGGAGTGATATATGTCGATTGGTTGAGAAGTCACGGGGGCGAAGATATTTTTTTGTACATAAATAAAGAGTCGACCTTACATAGTCGACTCTTCATCCGTGGGGTAACAAGCGCCTTATTTTTTATTCTTCAATATCGCCAAAGGGATCATCTATAAATTTGTTATAGGTTCCTTGGCTGGGCACATTCCCATGTCCGCCACCGGCAGGCTCAATAGCTGCGGGGTGGTGTCGTTGCATATACTGCCATTCCAGTTTCTGGTCGGCGGCTGTATATCCGGCAATACCGTCAGGATTATTACCCAGTGGTCTATCAGGACCTTTGACATTTGTGACGGGCACTTTTGTCTCTTTTGTGACATGGGTGCTCATTGTGTCACCGGCAGCAGGTTCAATACTCATAACGTCGGTTTCTTGATTGAGGGCATATGCATCAACGCCAGAAGGGTTATTGCCGAGCAATCTTTCACTTTGCGAAAGCTCGGCGGCAAAAGCGCTAGCAGATGCGCCGATCAGCAAAGCTACGCTTGCGACTGCGGTTAAAAATTTAAATGATTGTCTCATGGTCGATACTCCTTGATTGGTTGAGTCTTGTTACAAGGAGTGATGTATGT
>JBFHFW010000301.1:0-1677 GCA_041583395.1 Alphaproteobacteria bacterium | reverse complement strand
TTACAACAACATGCCGCTTCCAATTAAACAGGCGGTCAGCAAACTCAATAAGACATCACAATACGCATATCAATGCCTACAACTCGAACAATGCGGCATTAAAAACCCTGAACAATATCTAAGAGACCAAAAGCAAGAGCTCCAAAAAAAGCTTAAAGCATGGAATTGCCCATACCAATTTGAGACTCAAGATACGTTAGAGCTTATCTAAACGCTCAACGCCTCATCAACCAGCTTTTCCTGCTCTTCCTTATGACGGGAGGCCAAACCTGTCGCGACAGAGGCAGCCTCTGCACGCCCAACATATTTCGGACGACCTGCTTTATGACCAGCCAAGCTTAGAGATTTTTCAATCCGGCGATCAACGAAGTGCCATGCACCTTGGTTCTCGGGCTCTTCCTGACACCAAACAATATCCGCATTCGCATAAGGTTTAAGCTCTTCAGCAAGCTCCTCGGTGGCAAATGGATAGATCTGCTCAAGACGCAAAATCATCACATCCTTGATATCACGCGCACGGCGCTCCGCCAGAAGGTCATAATAAACCTTGCCCGAACAAAGAATAACACGCTTCATCTTCGCAGGCTTCACCAAATCATCACGATCATTATCCCACAACAAGCGGTGGAATGTGCCTTCGGTAAAATCTTCCAACGTTGATTGTGCCAATTTGTGACGCAACAAGCTTTTCGGTGCCATCACGATCAAAGGCTTACGGAAGTCACGCACCATCTGGCGACGCAAGGCATGGAAATAGTTCGCAGGCGTTGTGCAGTTACAAATCTGCCAGTTATCCTCGGCAGCCAATTGCAAGAAGCGCTCAAGACGCGCCGAGCTATGCTCTGGCCCTTGCCCTTCAAAGCCATGCGGCAAGAGCATCACAAGACCTGACATCCGCAGCCATTTAATCTCGCCCGAGGCAATAAACTGGTCAATCATCACCTGCGCCCCATTGGCGAAATCACCAAATTGCGCTTCCCAGATGGTTAAAGTCTTCGGGTCAGCCAATGAATAGCCATACTCAAATCCCAAAACAGCCATCTCGGATAACGGGCTGTCATGCGCTTCAAAACGCGGTTGCCCCGCTGCAATATGTTGCAAAGGAATATGCTTTGTTTCATTTTCCTGATCGTACCAGATCGCATGACGATGAGAGAATGTACCGCGCCCGACATCCTGACCCGATAGCCGCACCGCAAATCCATCATCCAAAAGCGAACCAAAAGCAAGTGCTTCACCTGTCGCCCAATCAAAGCCCTCGCCCGCTTCCATCATTTGGGTTTTGGCATCCAAAACACGCTGGAGCTTGCGGTTGATGTGAAAGCCTTCAGGCACTTTCGTCAACACACCAACAAGCTTTGCAATATCGTCTTTTGCAATCGCAGTCTGGCCACGGCGGGGTCCTGCCTCCGCTGTTTTCAAACCACTCCACGCACCTTCAAGAAAATCCGCCTT
Organism: Alphaproteobacteria bacterium; assembly: GCA_041583395.1. Taxonomy (GTDB): domain Bacteria; phylum Pseudomonadota; class Alphaproteobacteria; order Micavibrionales; family Micavibrionaceae; genus UBA6929. Next base: position 222 of record JBFHFW010000301.1, on the reverse strand, counting down.
ATCAGCCTGATATCTCTCGGCATCCTTAAAGGCCTGCTCCATTTTCTCTTCAAAAGCTGCGTAGATTTCCTTGGCTTCAGACTCGGTAATAACGCGATCCGCAATCAACTGTCTCTCATACATCGCGCGCGCCGTATCATGCTGGGCAATTTTTTGATACATGATCGGCTGCGTAAAGGCCGGCTCGTCACCTTCATTGTGACCAAAACGGCGATAGCAATA
>JBFHFW010000300.1:0-1694 GCA_041583395.1 Alphaproteobacteria bacterium | reverse complement strand
TAAGCTCAAATCATTGGTTCGCAGATGTAGTTCAATGGTAGAACCCTAGCCTTCCAAGCTAGTTATGCCGGTTCGATCCCGGTCATCTGCTCCATTGCTTCCTTAAGGTTCTGGAGTATTGTCATTCGCCTGAGAGGGGGGGGGCGGCTTTTCTTCTTCGGGAGGAAGCAACTGGGTGTCTTGATCTAAAAGACCTTTTTCACGACTTGCATCATCAACTTTGTGGGCTTCATGCCCGTGCAAAATCTGATCGCTGGCTTCAACTTGTTTGTTAAAAGCTTGCTGTGCCAGTATTAAGAAATGTATAGATTGCCAGTCTGCCACAGCTTGCGGGTAATTTTTGGTCGCAATATTCATGGCGCATGAAACAGCCTGAGTTAGGGCGAAAGAGGCTTGAACCAAACAGGCATAGCTTGCGGATTTGGCTTGACCAATTTCGGCGCTTAGGGATTCCAGATTTTTAGAAGCCTGTTTTACTTGTTGCGCTGAAAGTTTTTTCGTGTCGAGTTTTGTCGGCTGGGTGCGTGCAAATCTTGCCCGTAGTTCATTTTTAAAGAATTTATATTGAACGGCAATTTTGGTTGCTTTTGGTATTGCGTGAATTGTGTCTTTTACAAAAGCCGGGTATCGGCCAAAGTTTTTGAGCAGCTCTGTAGCAATATTCAGGACAAAAGCAGGTGTATTAGAAGCAGCATTGCAAAATATTTTTGTTAGGGTGACTTTTGGTAAGTCTGTTAGAGCTTGTAATCTAGTGGGTATGCCCTCTAGTCTTTTTTGACTAATGAGCCCACGCTTTCTGGCCTCTCTTATGACATCAACTGGAGATTGGTATTTTGAATTATTTTCGAGTGGCTTATCGAATAAAATGCCAGAAGAGATTCTCTTTTCATCAGCTTTTTTGCAGGCGTAATTTACTCTGCGTTGGAGTTTTATGCGCTCTTCATCAGAAAAGGCGCCTCTTTCTAAAAGCTCCAGAGATTCTCGGTGAAGTTCATGTGTAACGAGTGCTAGCTTTGTATATATATTCAAAGCGGAATTGAGCTTTTCATTGTGTGATTTGGCTTCATCAACAAGCGTTTTAATAAGGAAACCGGCAAGGAATGTTTTGAAGATTGCAAAACTATCCAAGGCACCAACATTTTCTTGTTTTATACTCTCAATAACAGAGCCTGCTGCTGCAAGGATGGGGGATGCATCAGATCCTCCCTCATGTACTGTAGCATACGGAATGTGTTCGCATTCTTTCTCGCTATGTATGATGGCGGCAAGCAATTTCTCGCTGATTTTGTAAGCTTCGGAAAAGTTCAAAGGTGTTTCGGCATTATTCTGAATGCCAAACTCAAGATGGTTTAATACGTCTGCCTTTTGTTGTGCGCTCATTTTGTTTTTTGTCTGTGTGACCATTCTTATTGGTTTAATTTTATGGATTATGTCATATATTTTTAGGCAATGCAAATTTCATTTTATCAGATGTGGTCTGAGGGTGTAGTTCGGCAGAAGTGGCCGATCCAAAATCTATTTCTTACTTTGCAGCCGACAATACAAAAAACCCGTTGACTCTGCGTGCTGGGTGCCGTAAACCATTCGAGGATTCTTGATGTTCTATCGGGAATCTTATGGGATTTTTTGTTTATCCCAATTGATTTTTTTTAAGACTTAACTAAATGAAAGAAAAGGATAGACAATGTCTAAGG
>JBFHFW010000299.1:0-1703 GCA_041583395.1 Alphaproteobacteria bacterium | reverse complement strand
TCTTTGAATTTCCGTCCTGTTGTGTTGTCCGAGGATCGCATCAGTTTGAATATGAATACGGAAGTGTCATCTTTGGATTTTGGTAATGCTGTGATCTTGGCGGATGTGACTGTTCCCGGGCTTGATGTTCGCCGTGCCGAGACAACGGTTGAGGTGCAAAGCGGTGGTTCATTAATGATTGCCGGTCTTATCCAGTCTTCGGCGATTAAGGATCTGGCTGGTTTGCCCGGTATTCGTGATACCCCTGTGTTGGGTGATTTGATTTCATCCGATAGTTTTCAACGCGATGAGAGCGAGTTGATTATTATTGTGACGCCTTATCTCGTGACGCCTTATGCGGAGCGTGAGCGCAGTGCGCCGGTGCAAAATCAGCGTGATAATCCTTTGGCGGAGCTATTTGCGGCAAATATTCGTCGTGCTTTTGCCCTGAAGGATGAGGATGAGGGTTTGTTCTCAAATGATAGCCGTTTTGGCTATTTGTTGGATTAATGGGGTGGGGGTGAAGCCATGAAAAATCATTTAATGTTCCACAAAGAAGCATTGTTGATGGTTGCTGTTGTTGGCGGTGTATGCTTGGCGCTGTCTTCATGTACCATGTATGATGAAGGAAATCTTACGCAAAATCGGGCGCAGGTGCAGCACCAAATTCATACTGAAAAAATGGCTGTGTCCGATATGAATGATGGGGCGGCAGAGGCCGTGGCGCAGCATTATACGCGTCATGGTTCGGGGCCTGCCGCGGTGGTTGTGACTTATGATCCAAAAGCCAAAGATATAACGGCTATGAAAGCGACCGAGGAAGCCGCACGTATTGGTTCGGCTATGCGCCGCTATGGTATGCGTGATATTGATACGCGAATTATGCCGGCACATGCAGAGGCTTCGGGGTTGGTGTTGGTTTCCTATAGTTCTTATACAGCGCATCCCCCCAAGGATTGCGGTTTGCTTTCAGGGTTGAATGGGGAGCAGGTACGCTATCAGGAGGATTACAAGCTGGGATGTTCCATTGAAACAATGTTCGCGCGTCAGGTTGCGCGCCCTAAAGATCTGTTTGGTCAGGATATGGATGATTTGTCGATGGATGGTCGTGTCGTCAGTAATGCGGTTGAGGTGTATCGCATGGGGGCACCGAATGGGCCATTGGGAGGAGAAAGCGCTTCTGGCAATCAATGATTTCTCTTCAGGGGTTTAAAGGGTGTTTCCTTGTCTGATTATTCTTCCTAACCTGTTGTGAATCTTATGGATTTAGCTATAATGGCTTGGTTAAATATTGAATAATTTAAAGATATGAGCATAAATTTATGAGTGAAGCGGGTGCGCAACGGGCAAATGCTATTTTATTGCCTCAATCAAGTGTTGTTGTTTTTGCACAAGACAAGGCGACATTAAAGGCGGCTAAAGGGCTGCTGGATGATTGGTGTTATGCGCGGGTTGATCTGCAGGTGGTTGAGGCCGATGTTCCTGCGGCGGCTGCTGCTTTGGCCGGGATGGCATCTCCTGATTTGGTTATTATTCAAACCGAGAATATAGATGACGGCTTTACCGATCAACTCGAGGCGCTGGCGAATAACTGCGATGAAGGAACCGCAGCCATTGTTATAGGCCCCGTTAATGATGTGAATTTATACCGCACATTAATTGATATGGGGGTAAGCGATTACCTCGTTCGTCCGGTTACTACAGATGTTTTAAACAGGGTTGTT
>JBFHFW010000298.1:0-1718 GCA_041583395.1 Alphaproteobacteria bacterium | reverse complement strand
TGCGCGTTCCTTGCCGGAAATTGGCCGCAAATTTGGTGGTCGTGACCACACAACGGTCATGCACGCTGTGCGCAAAGTTGAAGAATTGATCGCCGAAGATGCACAAATCTCACAAGATGTAGACGTTGTACGCCGCGCGCTCACAGGCTGATCAAATTAAAGACAAAAACTAAAGACAAAAAACGCATCTTGAAAAAATCAGGATGCGTTTTTTTCTAATTTAAATACATTCAGGCTTCAAATCAGAAAATTTAAATATTTTTCAATATTTTAGCGATAAAATGAACCATGTAGGACAGTAAATCCATACTCCAATCAGAACGAAAGGAGAGACTAAATGGCTGATTTAAAAAAACAAATGGGTGATTTTCGCCTGACAACCGCGAAAATTCTCTATCACATGCCTGATCATCATAACATTTTACAAGAATATCTCTGGCAAGATTATGATCTTGCTCCACATTTTCCGGTACTTACCAAATTTCTGGATTTCTGGACGCGTGAAATCGAAGGGCCATTACACTCGGTCTATGTCGCACGGCGCACCCTCATCACCCCGGGTGATTACCGCTTTGCCGATTGGCAAGGCACGTTGCAATAATTAACCTGTAGCAACCAACGTCAGTTTCAACCCATCCAAATGCTCATCCATGATCAACTGACAAGACAAGCGTGAGTTGTCTTGCAAATCAAATGCCTCATCCAGCATATCTTCCTCATCATCACGCTTGGGCGGCAGCTTATCAATCCATGCTTCATCAACATAAACATGACAAGTCGCACACGCGCACGCCCCACCGCATTCGGCCTTGATCGGCAAACCATGTTCACGGATGATCTCCATCACCCGCCAACCTGGAACGCCTTCCAGCTCATGCTCGACACCTTCTAAATCTGTAACATAAATCTTCATATTCTCTTTATACCCTCAAAAAAAAGGAGTTTAGATGAAATATCGCATTTGTGAAGTCGTGGGAACGTAAATGTACACTAAACTAAGTACATGCCTCCCGCGAAAGCTGAACAAACGCGATAAAGCGCTAAAATCATCTTTTTTGCCCCATCATATCCGATACGCCATAGGCAATAGCAATGCTCGATACCAATAAAATAACCAGTTCAAACGCCGCTTGCAAAATGCTGATAAAACCAAAATAAACCCCTGAAAATGCGCCTTCTGGATCGGGGATAATTGCATGTAAAAATCCCGCCAGCACAATCAAAGCAAAAGCCATCGGCACAAAGCACAGCAGCCATGCTCCAATCATATAAAAAGACGTCACATAAGCCTTACTACGCACCCAAAAATCCTTGAGCCTGATCCCCATCGCCAGCGGCACATAAAACCACAAAAACCGGAACGCCCAAATCAAAAAGACAATAAAAATGATTGAAAGCAAAAACACCAAAGCAGGTTCTTCAATGCCAAAAATCTGTTTATCGCTGATCAGCTTATTCCCAAGAGCAGAGCCAACAAACAGCGCCGTAATCAGCTTAATCAGCACATATAAAACCATGGACGAGACAACGGCCTGCGAACGCGCCGCACTTTCAGCAAGCCCACTCTCTCCGTAAATGGCCATGCGCATTGCATACGCCAACAATGCACCCTCGGCAAAATAGGCTGGCAAAAACACCAGCCCCTGCCGCAAATAATTTTCCTCCAGCCCCAACCAATATACCAGCGCAAAACTCACAACCTTGAGAATCAAAGGCAG
>JBFHFW010000297.1:0-1719 GCA_041583395.1 Alphaproteobacteria bacterium | reverse complement strand
CTCACCGATGACCAAAACAAGATCCTTGAACAGCTCAAGCAAACGACAGCTTTATCGCCCATTCACCTTGGCAAAATAGCCATGCACCGTCTGGAAGATTTCCACGATGACGCCAAACAGAACATGATCGCCACGGCATTATTGGTTAAAATTGGCTATGATATTGTTATGTTTACACATACAATGACCGGCACACATGATGGGCTTAAAAAATTAAGCGCCCAAGTCGAAGCCATAGACACCGGACAAATAGCCGATATTGCAATCCCCGGCCTATCTGACGACACCCCGCAAGGCACGATAAAAAGCACGCACAGCATCAAACCCAGCGTTATATTCAAAGCAGGCTTTAATCCAGATAATATGACCCCGATTACCTGCCTCTCGGGCATTAACACTCAAACCAACAGCATCGGATTTTTGCTCAAAAATCTCTCCCCTGAATCCTGTCCGGATATCAGGGATAGCCTGCAAACATTCTTCACCATCTCGACAGGATCTATCCGCGCCACGCAAGACACCCAAAGAGAGCACATAAAAACCATCTTGAAAACAAACACATCTTTTACAACCAGCTATATCGCCGCGCATGAAGAAGCCTCGGCTATACTGGAAAAAGTCGCCTTCGTTGATAATTCACTCCACCTCGTTTTACTCGCCGCCGGTGCGCTCGCCGGTCTGGCGCTGGCCAAAAGACATTCCCTTAAAGCCATGGACGAATTGGGTAAAAAAATCAGCACACATATTAAAAACATGAAAGAGCGCCCCTTGCCCCTCACTTTGGCGTTCACCAGCGCCGCAGGATATCTCGCCGCCAATGGTTTTGATCCGAGCTTTACAATGGTGCCCTACGCCATTCTCGGTGCCCTTCTCGGAACCATCGTGCAAAATAAATACATTCACCTGACCCAAAACAAAGATGTCATCTTTGCCCTCAACAAAGATCTGACAGAACAATTCAACATCAATAGTGACAATCTACCGCAAACATCACTGGATCAGAAAAAGAGCCACAAAATCCTTAAAGCGCTTGGCATCGCTGCCCTCACATACGCAGGATTAATCATCGGCAACAATATGGGCTTAATCAATGTAAACTCTCCCGAGGCACTGCTATGGCTCTCGGAAAAAGCCGCTGAACTGCTGGCTTACGCCAATGCCGGACTGACATGGCTCATCTATGACCGCTTCGAGGACATCGCTTATCATCAAATCTTCTTTGGCGCGGGACTTGGCACAGGTGTCGGTCTTGGATTATCAAGCCAAGCGGTTAAAAGCACCCTGAAGAGCGCATGGAAGAATACATCGAGCAAGGCCAAAAAGATCGCAAAAGCGGCAGGCCTATCACTGACGCTTGCATTTTCACCGATGGCCAATGCCCCGATAAACGACATGGCACAAAATGCATTACAAAATATGCCCGAAGCCCACGCATATGCATTGAAAACACCAAATATTAATTGACATAATATAAAAATACCTCTAAAGTGGCCGCATGTCACTGTCGCAGCAATCACAACCCATTCAATCACCGCCTCTTTTACAAAGCAGCGCAGAAGAGATCGCAGAAATTCGCCAGCAACTGGATGAAAGCATCAAAAAACAATGGTACAGCCTCAGCGATCCTGAAAAAGAACAAGAAGGACTAAACATCGCCCGCCTGACCGATTATATCACCGGATGGATCGATGACATGGCCAATGCTGAAAACCCTGATGT
>JBFHFW010000296.1:0-1733 GCA_041583395.1 Alphaproteobacteria bacterium | reverse complement strand
TGTCTACTCCTATTTTATCGTCCAGCGCCTTTGAAAATGTTGTTAAAAAACTAGGGCGTCGTTCTGTCGTTATTGATACCGTCTTTTCTAAAGGTGAGACAATCGAGCAGCGCTTGGACTATATTGTCGAAAAGGCTTTAAAAGCAGCGCGTGCCGGTAAGCACATTATTTTGTCTGATTTAAAAGCCGGAGAGGATCAATTACCACTTCCCTCTTTATTGGTGACAAGCGTTATTAATGCACGCTTAAATCAGGAAAAAATCCGTCATAAAACATCGATTAATGTACAAACGGCACAAGCCCGCGATCCGCATGATTTTGCAACGCTTATTGGTATGGGCGCGAATACTGTTATGCCTTACTTGACGGAGGAAACAATTAAGGCGGAATGTGCATCCGGACGCTTTGGTGAATTTCCTGATATATCCAATTTGGAGCAACGGTTAGATGGTTCGGATGTTCCCATGGATGATCGGGAGAGCGTTGTTTTTTCTTCGGCGCTTAAAAATTACTATAAAGCGTCAGAAGATGCGCTTTTGAAGATCATGTCTAAAATGGGTGTTTCGACTGTTAATTCTTACCGTGGGTCTATGCTGTTTGGCGCTAAAGGTCTTAGTAAAGAGTTCCTCAACAAATATTTCCCGGGTGTTAATTCACGTATTGATGGTATTGGTCTGGATGAGATTGAAAAACGTATTCGTCATTTCCATGAAAAGAATATGACTATGCTTGCAAGCTGGCCTTTGCAGATAGGGGGCTTAAACCAAAAGCGTATTGGTGATCGTCCTCATGCCACAGATGCCTTTGCAAACCGTTTACTACAAGATTCAGCGATAAATTCTGATCCTGAACAAAGCTATGAAAAGCATAAGGCATATACGAATTATTTAGATCGACAAGCCGAGAATAATCCTGTGCGCCTGCGTCATTTTTGGGATTTTGATAGATCGAAAGTGACGCCTATAAGTCTGGCTGAAGTTGAACCAGAAGAAGAAATCATGAAAAAGATCATGTCTTCTGCGGCTATTTCTTATGGTTCTATCTCGCCAGAAGCTCATGAGACGCTGGCGGTGGCTATGAACCGAATTGGTGGGCGCTCTAATAGTGGTGAGGGCGGTGAAGAACCAGCGCGCTTGGGTACAGAAAAGCGATCAAAAATCAAGCAGGTCGCCTCGGGGCGTTTTGGTGTTACGCCGGATTATCTCTTGGATGCTGATGAAATCCAGATCAAGATTGCACAGGGGGCTAAGCCTGGTCTTGGCGGTGAGCTTCCCGGTACTAAAGTTGATGCAACTATTGCGAAGATGCGCCATTGTAAACCCGGCACAACGTTGATATCACCACCGCCGCACCATGATATTTACTCCATCGAGGATCTTGCCCAGTTGATTGCGGATATTAAAGAGGCATCACCCAAGGCCAGGGTCAATGTCAAACTTGTTGCTGCTGAAGGGGTTGAGACTGTCGCGGTTGGTGTAGCTAAATGCGGAGCCGATGCTATTACTATTTCTGGCGGCACAGGTGGTACGGGTGCATCACCACAAACGGCCATTAATCATAGTGGCGATGAATTTGAAGAGCATGTTGGTCGAGTCCATAGTGCATTGATTGAAAATGGTTTGCGTGAAAAAGTCGAGCTTATCACAGATGGTGGTATTAACCGTGGTCGTGATATGGTCGTTGGCGGTATGCTTGGTGCAGACTCTTTTGTTATGGGGCTTGCGCTGATTGAG
>JBFHFW010000295.1:0-1742 GCA_041583395.1 Alphaproteobacteria bacterium | reverse complement strand
TGATATGGCTGCACTAACAGCTTCAATCATAGTTTAATCCCTAACCGCTTGAATATTTATGCCGAGAAACCGATCCCAGATAACATTCAAGCTATACTACCCTACAATCATAGTTACATATTGACTGACAAAAGTCAAGTTTTTTGCATATAAAGCCTTACTGAGACTCAGTTTGCATGCTTTTCCCTTGTATTGACTGAAGAGGGTCGCCATAAAAATAAAAAACTTTATCCACAATTCATGGAAAAAAGCACAAAAAACGTTTATACTATCAAGGTAAGTGCGTTTTGCGCGATTCGAATCCCAGCGCGCGTTTGCGCTAAAAACGAATGCGTATGAATAATGATTGGCTCTTTATAAACTACCCTTATCCTCCTTAGGGTTCTAGTTTGTTGCCAATGCAAGAAGAGGTCTAGATAGTGAATAGTTTTTTTGAAACATTAAAACAACTTGGTCCCGCCCGCCTGAGCATCATGGGCTCGGTTATTCTTGGTCTCGTCCTCTTTTTCGTCTTTGTTTCTGTACGCATTACTGTACCCGAGATGAAGCTGCTTTACGCTGATCTCTCGCCGTTGGATTCCGGTGCTGTTGCCACCAAGCTGCAGGAAAACAATATTAGTTTTGATATCTCCCAAGATGGCACAAAGATTGTTGTACCCGAGGATCAGGTATCGCGCGCACGGATGATTTTGGCCGCTGCTGGCTTACCCAACGGGGGGTCCTTAGGATACGAGCTCTTCGATAAACAATCAGGATTTGGCACAACAACTTTTGTACAAAATGTCAATCAGATGCGCGCCCTTGAAGGCGAGCTTGCACGTACGATCACGTCACTTGATGTTGTACGCTCGGCACGTGTACATCTGGTGCTTCCCCAACGCGAGCTTTTTAGCCGTGACAAGCGTCAGGCCTCAGCCAGTGTGTTTCTCGGCATCTTCCCCGGTGCACAGATTGAACGCGAACAAATCGCCTCTATCCAGTCATTGGTCGCCTCTGCCGTTCCGGACCTCAAAGTTGCAAATGTTTCGATCATCGACAGTAATGGCAACCTTCTTGCCAAAGGCGGGGAAACCGGCGCAAGCCTACTCAGCATGAGAGCAGAAGAAATGCGCCGCAATTACGAGACCCGCCTGACCAGCAAGATTGAAGATCAAATTGGTCGTATCGTTGGGTATGGCAAGGTTCGCGCAACAGTAACTGCCGAAGTCAATTTCGACCGCATCAGCACGAATGAAGAGCTATTTGACCCTGAAGGGCAAGTTTTAAGATCCTCACAGGTCACAGAAGAAAACAGCCTCGAACGCCAAGCTGCCGCAGGTGGGAACGTATCCATCGATAACAACCTCCCCGGTGTCGGATCTGACTTGTTAGGCGGTAACGCAGAGCCTTCTGCTGAAAACTTACGCCTTGAGGAAGTCAATAATTACGAGATTAGCAAAACTATTCGTAGCACCGTCCGCGAAACGGGAGAAATCAAACGCCTCTCCATTGCTGTATTAGTTGATGGTCTTTACAATAAAAACGAAGAAGGCATGGAAATCTACACACCGCGCTCCCAAGAAGATCTTGACCAGATCACAGCGCTCGTGCGTAGTGCCGCGGGTTTTGATGAAGATCGCGGTGATACGATCGAAGTTGTTAACCTACAATTTGCAAAAGTCGATACCGATGAAGAAGCCATTGATTCCAGAATGCTTCTTGGGTTTGATAAAAGCAAATTACTTGATTTCGCAGAGATCCTA
>JBFHFW010000294.1:0-1747 GCA_041583395.1 Alphaproteobacteria bacterium | reverse complement strand
TCAGCCAATGATATTGCCGTTGCATTGGCCGAACATATCAGCGGCAGCGAATCCAAGTTTGCACTGGATATGACGCAACGGGCGCGCTCTATTGGTATGACCCAAACGACATTTCGCAATGCCTCGGGTCTTCATAATACAGGACAAGTAACAACGGCCAAGGATATGGCGCGGATGGCGCGTTATGTGATTAACGAATATCCCGAATATTACCGTTATTTCTCGAAGAGCAACTTTACTTATCAAGGCAAGACTTACCGTAATCATAACCGTTTGATGGATAGCTATCAGGGGATGGATGGTATGAAGACCGGCTATATTCAGGCCTCGGGTTTTAATCTGGTGGCTTCGGCGGTGCGTAATGACCGCCGTATAATCGGTGTTGTCTTTGGTGGGCGTACAGCCAAGTCGCGTAATGCGCATATGGCTTCTTTGCTGGATCGTGGATTTGCAAAAATGAATGAGATCCGCGTTGCTTCTGCAAAAGTTCCGCTGCCACCGCGTAAGCCTGAGACCTTGGTCGCAGCTCTTGCATTAAATGATATTGCACCAGCGGTTGGAGCACCGGACTACAAAACAGCCAGCCTTCTCTCCGAACTTCACGAAGGCTTGTTTAACAAAATTATCGGTGAGGGTGATTATGATCCTGCTGCTGCACAACGTATCGAGACAGGATTGCTGGCGATTGCAGCGCATAGAGGTCTGCAGATTCCAACGAGTTTTGTGCCCGAACCTGTGCATGTAACACAAAATACGGTGCATGCGCTGGCGGGTGCTTTGCCTGCTCCATGGGCGATACAAATCGGTGCCTTTAAGACGCAAGCCAAGACAGATAGCATCTTGCGCAAGGTTCTCAGAGCATTGCCCGACCAATATGCGAATGCGGAACCTGTTGTGATGCCTGTGAAAACAACACAAGGCTGGCTGTATCGGGCACGTTTGGTCGGTTACACGCAAAGCGAGGCTTTGAACGCCTGTAAATTACTGCATAATTGTATGCCGATCGCACCTTAGGTCGGCGAGTGGGTGGATAAATTTTCATGAAAAACGAGCGCGGCAATGTTTTATTTATGATCCTGATTGCCATTATGCTGATTGGCGCGTTGTCTGCGGCGATTATGCAAGGTAGCAGCACGGAAACCGCCAATATCGACAAAGAAACACTCGCAATTCGTGCATCGGAAGTCCAGCGCTACGCGTCCGAGGTCGAGCGCGCCGTTTTATTTATCATGCAAAATAACGATGTGAGTGAAAGCGACATCCGCTTTGCGCATCCTGATGCGAACGCGGATTATGGTGATATCACGACCTCGACCAATACACAGGTCTTTCATCGCTTGGGCGGCGGTGCAGCCTACCGTTCACCACCCAGCGGGATCAATGACGGCAGCGCGTGGGAGTTTTATGGCGGTACCGATCTGCCCAGTGTCGGTTCTGATCGGGCGGATCTGGTGATGGTTCTACCCAATGTCACCGATCAGTTCTGTGCCAAGATTAATGCGCTTAACGGGCAGAATTTGTCCCCTCAGGATACGGGCGGGGTTGCGGCTTCAGGTTCTAATCCGGGAAGCTGCGTGAATATCGGTGCGCTGGGGCGCTTTGATGACGGGCAGCAATTTTATACAACCGTCAATACAATGGATGAGAGCACCTTTACCCAGGATAATTACACTTCAGCAGCGGCGAGCGCGATGCAGGCCTGTGTTGCATGTGCCCTTGATAGCAAAAATCATTTTTACCATGTGAT
>JBFHFW010000293.1:0-1751 GCA_041583395.1 Alphaproteobacteria bacterium | reverse complement strand
TTCAAACACATCGACCCCAATTTTAACCAGATCGAGACCATCTATGGCATCGGATACAAATACAAAGAAGAAGAAAACTAGGCGCAGCACGTTAGGTGCGCCCAATCTGTCCAACCTTGATCGCCTGCTCGATCTGTACTGGGGCGGATCAGAGCGCCGTATTACCGGCCTGACCGTGCGTATCATCGGTGTGAATGTGATTGCGCTCCTCGTCCTTATGGCGGGTGTATTGTATTTGGGAGAATATCAGGATGATCTCATTGAAAACAAACTCCAGACTTTCCGCACCGAAACCGAGGTAATTGCCGCGGGCTTATCGGAAAGTGCCATCGAAGACCAGCAACTCGACCGCAGCAAAGCCAGCCATTTCGCCGCACGCCTTAGTCAGGTCACAGGACAAAATATTACGATCTTTGATAAAGACAACACCATCATTGCACAAGCAACACCGCCGCCTCAAATACCCAAAAAAGAAGGGCTGTTCACCCTTCGCGTCCTTCGGGATATGGCGGGTTTGATTTTACATCTCATGCCGGAACGCACAATTCTCCCCCCCTATCCGGCAGAACCACCCGGCATCACAGAGGCACTCGGCGGCAATACCCATTTCGCCGCATGGAAAAACCAAAACCGCAGCATTATCCTCTCTAGCGCCGCACCGCTTAGCAATAACGGTGATGTTGTCGGCACGGTACTGCTGACCCGTACTGCGGATGATGTGGCGCGTACCGTCGGGGATGTCTGGATCAACATTGTACAAATCTTTATGGCCACACTGGTTGCAACAATTTTGCTTTCAATCTATCTCTCCGGCGTGATTGCGCGCCCCTTGCGCTTGCTGACAAAATCAGCCGAAGCCCTGCGCATGGATCCCTCGCAAAATCATGAAATCCCCGATCTTAGTGACCGCCATGACGAAATCGGCGAGCTTTCCCTTGTTCTGCGCGATATGACCGATGCCCTTTGGAACCGCATGGATTCGATCGAACGCTTTTCCGCCGATGTCGCGCATGAGCTCAAAAACCCCCTGACCAGCCTCAAAAGCGCGGTGGAGACAGCCGCCAAAGTCAAAAAGACAAAAGACCGCGAGAAGCTGTTGGCTATTATACACCATGATGTCATGCGCATGGATCGCTTGATTACCGATATTTCTCATGTCTCGCGCCTTGATACGGAGCTATCCCGTCAAAGCCTCGAAGTCATAGAGCTTAAACCTATCCTTGAAAATCTTGTGACCCGCTATAACGAGATCACAACAGATGTCACCTTAATCCTGACCTTGACGGATAGCAGCAATGAAAACATCCGCGTATGGGGACTGGAAACCCGCATTTTACAAATTTTTGATAACCTGCTGAGCAACGCCCTTTCATTTTCTAAAAGCGGTGACGTCATCAATATCGCCCTACACAACAACGATGATCAGGTCATCATCACTATCGAAGATCAAGGACCGGGCATTCCACAAAACAAACTGGAGGACATCTTCGAGCGCTTTTATACCGAGCGCCCCATCCACGAAGATTACGGTCATCATTCCGGCCTCGGGCTATTCATTTGCCGTCAAATCGCTCACGCCTTGGGTGGTCAAATCATGGCCAGCAATGTTGTTGAGCAAAACGGCGCAGTCACCGGCGCACGCTTTACGGTGATCCTACGGCAGGCAGAATAAAACAAAAAAGCCTGCGCAAAACCGGCAGGCTTCTTATACGATATAGCCACAGTATCACATCGTATTTTCAGTTGTGTGA
>JBFHFW010000292.1:0-1754 GCA_041583395.1 Alphaproteobacteria bacterium | reverse complement strand
CATTACAGCCATCTTCACAGGCTCCGCCACCAATTTTTCTTCAGGTGAAACAAGTTCAAAATTTATAGTCTTCATAACGCGCACCCTTTTATTGTGCCTAAAACAGTTTTCATACCTTCTTCAAAGTATTTTGCGGCGAGAAGGATAATTTTCGAGAACCGGAACGGAATGTACATAAAGTACATGAGTACCGGAAGCGCAGAAATTTACCCTTCGCAGCCCAAAAGACGCAGAAGAATTATGCAGCCTCTTGTGCCATCTTCTTGGCTTTCTCAACCGCTTGGTCAATTGAACCAATCATATAAAATGCTGCTTCTGGCAAGTGATCATACTCACCATCAACAATCGCTCTAAAGCCTTTAATTGTATCTTCAAGTGCAACAAAGACACCTGGTGTGCCAGTAAAGACCTCGGCCACATGGAATGGCTGGGACAAGAAACGCTGGATCTTACGCGCACGGGACACAACCAACTTATCTTCTTCTGACAGTTCATCCATACCCAAAATCGCGATAATGTCTTGCAAGCTCTTATATTGTTGCAAAGTCTGCTGAACAGCGACGGCTGTATTATAGTGCTCTTCACCAATCACACGTGCATCCAAGATACGTGATGTGGAGTCAAGTGGATCCACCGCAGGATAAATGCCTTGTTCTGCAATTTGACGAGACAAAACAGTTGTCGCATCCAAGTGAGAGAATGTTGTCGCAGGCGCAGGGTCAGACAAGTCGTCAGCAGGCACGTAAACCGCCTGAACAGATGTAATAGACCCTTTGTTTGTTGATGTAATACGCTCTTGCATCGCGCCCATCTCGGTCGACAATGTTGGCTGGTAACCCACAGCAGACGGGATACGTCCCAACAGCGCAGACACCTCGGAACCTGCTTGTGTAAAACGGAAGATGTTATCAAGGAAGAACAAAACGTCCTGACCTTCTTCATCACGGAAATATTCCGCCATTGTCAAAGCAGAAAGCGCAACACGCGCACGCGCACCTGGGGGCTCATTCATCTGGCCGTAAACAAGTGCCACTTTTGAGTTCTCTGAATCGTGTTCTTTAATAACGCCGGATTCAATCATCTCGTGGTAAAGGTCGTTTCCTTCACGGGTACGCTCACCCACACCACCGAAAACAGACACACCACCATGGCCTTTAGCAATATTGTTGATCAGCTCCATGATTGTAACGGTTTTACCAACACCCGCACCACCGAAGAGGCCAATTTTACCACCCTTCACATATGGGCAAAGAAGGTCGATAACCTTAATCCCTGTCACAAGCTGCTCTGTTTCTGTCGCTTGCTCGGAAAATGCCGGTGCATCACGGTGAATACCCCATTTTTGCTTGGTCTTAACAGCAGGACCTTCATCGATCACATTACCGATCACATCCATGATACGACCCAATGTTTCAGGACCGACAGGAACCGCAATCGCTTCACCCATATCAAAAACGTCCTGACCGCGCACAAGACCATCAGTCATATCCATCGCAATCGCACGCACTGTGTTTTCACCCAAATGCTGCGCAACTTCTAACACAAGACGGTTACCGCCATTGTCTGTTTCAAGCGCATTCAAAATCGCAGGTACTTCGCCTTCGTTGAACTGTACATCGACAACCGCGCCGAGGATTTGAGTAATCGCGCCTTTCGCGCCTGTAGGTGTTTTTGCTTTTGCCATTTTTTAGCTCTCTCTTTTTTACTTTCAGTAAGTGTTAAATTTTTAAAGCGCTTCCGCACCGGAAATAATT
>JBFHFW010000291.1:0-1767 GCA_041583395.1 Alphaproteobacteria bacterium | reverse complement strand
CGGCCGAACAAAATCCTGACAAAAGGCCGTTGCGAAATCTTGCGCACGATAATAACCATATTGCTCAGAGAGTTTTGAAAATCCGTTTATATCACAATACAAAACAATCTTATTCGGCGCGTACGCGTCTTTCACACAAAGTTTTTGATCTCTTTGATCGCCAACGACCTGAAAAATATTCCGTAATGCCATGGCAGCTTTCTCGGTGACCTGCATATCTAAGAGAAGCTTTTTGATATCCTTAAAGTCAGGCATGTCCGCATGCTCGAATGCCAGCTGCATAACACCTGCACGTTTCGGCAAAATGATCTGAGCACACATATGTTGATTGGGAAACATCCTGCTGGGCATACAAAAATCCCTTTGCTCCGTCCAGGACTGCGCTGCGACACTTTCTTCTGCATGAAAGCGACGTCGATAAATATATTGATCTGCACGGCGTTCGTTGCCCCCCGCATGCGATATCGCAAAAACAGCATCAGCGTCTTGTAAAGATGGCGCATAAATCGCCACCGCCGGCTGACCCATTTGCGCCGCAACAAATTGCGCAGCAAGCCCCTGAGTCATGCGCTCCAATGCGTTTAATGCAATCGTTAAATTCGCCATAGCCCCCTTTTATCGAAAATTCATTGTGAAAACAAACAAAAAAGCCCCGCTTTAATAAACAGGGCTTTTTAATTATTTGAAAATTCGATTTATTAAGCTGCTAGGCTGTCCATATTAATCTTAATACCCGGTCCCATAGTTGAGGACAGAGCCACTTTCAAGATATATGTGCCTTTTGCACCGCTTGGACGAGCTTTTTTGATCTCTTCGGCGAAAGCACGGATGTTTTCAGCCAATGCTTTTTCGCTGAATGACATCTTGCCAACGCCAGCTTGGACGATACCGGCTTTTTCAGCGCGGAACTCGATCGCACCACCTTTGGCATCTTCAACAGCCTTCTTCACGTCAGGCGTAACCGTACCAAGCTTCGGGTTTGGCATCAGGCCTTTGGGGCCCAAAACCTTACCAAGCTGACCGACGATCATCATCATATCAGGTGTTGCGATACAGCGATCAAAGTCCATCTTCCCGGATTTGATGATATCAGCAAGATCTTCTGCACCCACGATATCAGCACCCGCTTTCTTGGCCTCTTCAGCCTTTGCATCACGTGCAAATACAGCAACGCGTACAGTTGCACCCGTGCCATGTGGCAAGGAAGTCATACCGCGCACAGCCTGATCAGCGTGACGAGGATCAATGTTAAGGTTCATTGCGATTTCGATTGTTTCATCGAATTTACGCATCTTTGCAGATTCCTTCAAAATCTTAACCGCTTCTTCAACAGAATAAAGCTTTTCACGATCAACAAGGGCACGGACTGCTTTTGTGTTTTTAGAAATTTTAGCCATATTCTTAACCCTCCACAACTTCTACGCCCATAGAGCGCGCACTACCGGCAATAATTTTAATGGCAGCTTCAATATCATTGGCATTGAGATCTTCCATTTTTGTCTCTGCAATTTGCTTAAGCTGAGACTTTTTGATCTGGGCAATCACATCTTTACCAGGATTGCTTGAGCCCTTCTTTTGCTTTGTTGCTTGCAAAATAAAATAGCTTGCAGGTGGTGTTTTTGTAATGAATGTGAAGGAACGATCTTCATAAACCGTAATCACAACAGGAATAGGAATACCTTTTTGGTCTTCTGTTTTGGCGTTAAAGGCCTTACAGAATTCCATGATATTCACACCGTGTTGACCCAATGCCGGACCAACTGGGGG
>JBFHFW010000290.1:0-1774 GCA_041583395.1 Alphaproteobacteria bacterium | reverse complement strand
GTATCTATCAACTTACACCCGAGGGGCTGTATTTAAGCGTAAATCCCGCAATGGTACGAATTTTGGGCTATGATAGTGCGGAAGAGCTTTTAAGTAGCGTTAAAAATGCTCACAGGGAGGTCTATGCAATGCCGCGTGAGCATCAGGCATATCTTAGCGAGTTGGAGAGTAATGGACATGTTGCAGGGCATGAAACGCGTATTACCAACAAGCAGGGCAACCCTGTATGGGTGAGTGAGAATACGCGCGTGGTGCGTGATGATGCGGGTAATATTTTGTATTACGAGGGGTCGCTTGAGGATATTACGGCGCGCAAAGAATCCGATTTTCTTTTAAGGGAGGCAAAGGTGCGCTCTGATATGGCGAACCGTGCAAAGTCTGAGTTTCTTGCCAATGTCGGTCATGAGCTGCGTACGCCGCTTAATGCGATTATCGGTTTTTCCGAGATCATTAAAAACGAGACATTCGGTGCTGTTGGTCAGGCGGCTTATAAGGAATATGCAGCAGATATTCATGAAAGCGGGACAAAGCTTTTGGGGGTTATTAACGAGATTTTGGATATTTCCAAAATTGAGTCCGGTGAGCGTGAGCTATATGAGAGCCCTGTTGATATACAGGAGATTGTTGATAGTTGTTTGAACTTGTTGGAAAATAAAATTGAGGCACAAAGTTTAACGGTATCTAATGTTATGGCTGATTTGCCGCTTGTGATTGCCGAGGAATTGGCAATGAAGCAGGTGATTATGAATTTACTTTCCAATGCTATTAAGTTTACACCGTCCGAAGGGCATGTGGGCATCGGTGCGGAGATTGACGTGGATGGCGCCATGCGTATTTCTATAACCGATACCGGAATTGGCTTTGACCCGGATGAAATTGATAAAGCGCTCTCGCCTTTTGGACAACTTCACGGTGGAGAGCTTAATCGTGAAAATTCCGGCGTTGGGTTGGGTTTAACTTTAGTGAAGGCTTTGGTAGAGCTGCATGGTGGGCGTCTGGAGTTGTTCTCGCAAAAAGGTTTGGGGACAACGGCAACGGTTATATTGCCTGCGGAACGTGTGCGGGTTGCCAAGGTGACTCAAGAGGAGGGCTCAGAGATTGGCTCATCGACGACTACCATGGATCAGAATTTATAACCTCAAGTGCTTCATCCATGTCCATATCTAAAACACGCTGTGCGATTCCAAAGCTATATCCAGCCCGGGCAAGAGAACCAAGCGTGCGGTTTTTAGCTTTTTCCTGTTCTTCATCATTGAGCTTTTTATCTGTGTGTGCAAACGCGCCCAAGCGTTTCTTTTTTGCGTGGAGAACAGCGGCGCGTAGATCAGGGTTTTCATTATCAGAATTTTGTTCATCAATATGGTTGAGTGTCTTTTCAATCAGATCAGAGGGTAGTCGTTTCTGCTGCAGCTTCGTAGAGATCATTTTACGTGATAGCCCGCGTCTGCGCATGGAGGTAACCATGCCAGTGCAGTAAGCATCGTCATTCAAATGTCCAAGCTTAATAAAATCAGTGATAACCTTATCCAGATGCTTTTTGCATTCTTCAAGATCTTGCTCTGTATGATGTTTGCAGGATTTATTGATTTTGCGCATCATGATAAAGCGGAAATGCTCGCTAGAGGCTGTAAAACGCTGGAGGTAATAAAGACCGGAATTATAGAGATAGCGTTCGGTAATCTTTTTTGGAATCTTGGGCTTGCGTTCTGTCATGTCTCAGCTTATCAAGAAAGCCATGAGTGAGCTATATCTTAATCCCCGCAGCGTTTCAGGT
>JBFHFW010000289.1:0-1787 GCA_041583395.1 Alphaproteobacteria bacterium | reverse complement strand
TTCTTACAAAATATCACGGGCTTTATGGTTGGTGAGAAGGCGGAGACCGGCGGGATCGCAAAAGATGGCGCCAAAATGGTCACAGCTGTTTCATGTTCGCGTGTGCCAAAATTCACAGTTTTGATTGGTGGATCATTTGGTGCTGGAAACTATGGAATGTGCGGGCGCGCGTTTGATCCGCGCTTTGTCTGGATGTGGCCGAATGCACGTATCTCCGTGATGGGCAGTGCGCAGGCTGCAGGCGTTTTGGCAACAGTTACACGTGGCAAGATGGAACGTGAGGGCAAGGTGTGGTCAGAAAAAGAGGAGGCCGATTTCAGGGCTCCGATTACTGAAAAATATGAGCGCGAGGGGCATCCTTATTATGCTTCTGCGCGTTTATGGGATGATGGCATTATTGATCCGGCAGATACGCGTAGAGTTTTAGCACTGGCCTTGGCTGCAAGCGCAAATGCGCCTGTTGAGGAAACAAAATACGGCGTATTCAGGATGTAAGATTTACAAGTTTGAATATAGAATAAAAAAATTAATTATTAGGAGATTAGGGTGGTATTAAGTAGAAAAGAATTCTCAAAATTATGTCAGCAGTTTTTTCTTGCGAGCTCTAAGAATACTGACGCTATTATGGCTGAAATGGATAGGGATGAGATTTATATGGGTGGTATGTCCAATTTGGGCGATATATCTAAAACGATAGCTATGACGAAAGCGAATTGGGAAACTATTTTTAAGTTTATATCTATAGCGGCTATTAAAGCACCTATTTGCGCAGTTGGTCAAAATTTGCCTGAAAAATTTGGAGGGAAATTTTTTAAGGAACAGTTGGAAGACGGGCATTGGATAAATTTGGATTATCTCTTTGCGGAGTATGCAGCAAAAATACAGTTGATTGATAAGATTCCTCTTATGAGAATAGCTGATAAAATGCCCGATAAGATGAAGACAGCAGAAGGGCTTTCTTATGCTGAAGAAGCCAACCTTTCATCTATCGCCTATGTTATTAATTCTTACATGAAGCCCAAATTAAGCTAGTTGATTTTTAGTAAAGGTACAAAATTTGTCTAAAGATATTATTTTATTGGATATTGAAGATGGTGTAGCCACTTTAACGCTCAATCGTCCGGATGTGCATAATGCATTTGATGAGGATATGATTGCAGGGTTGAGCGAGACGTTCGATAATCTGAGAGATCGTCATGATATCCTGGCTGTTGTCTTGAAAGGTGCGGGGAAAAGCTTCTCGGCTGGTGCTGATTTGAATTGGATGAAGCGTGCCGCAACGTTCACTGCGCCGCAAAATAAAGCCGATGCGCTGGTGCTGGCTTCTATGCTGGATAAACTCAATCGCTTGCCACAAGTAACCATCGCTTGTGTACAAGGGGCTGCTATGGGCGGTGGTCTTGGACTGGTTAGCTGTTGTGACATTGTGTTGGCCACCGAGGATACCAAATTTGCGCTTTCCGAGGTGAAGCTAGGGTTGATCCCCGCAACGATTGCGCCCTACGTCTTGGCAGCGATCGGTTCGCGTCATGCCCGGCGTTATTTCCAAACAGGTGAACGCTTTGGCGGAAAAGAGGCGCATCACATTGGGCTTGTGCATGAAGTATTTGCGCAAATGCAGGACATGGAAGACGGACTTGCGAATGTTTTAAAAAATATTGGCGTTAATGGTCCGCACGCAATGCGGGCTTCGAAAAGATTGTGTCTGGATTTTGCTGGTAAATCTATTGATAGCGATGTGATGGATGATACAGCTTCTCGTATTGCGGTGACGCGTGCGGGGGATG
>JBFHFW010000288.1:0-1811 GCA_041583395.1 Alphaproteobacteria bacterium | reverse complement strand
GGCGGGGGGGTGGGCAGTCTGTACCGTTAAATGGTGACGCTTGACTTAAGTTAAGTTGCGCTTAACTTAGAAGCGAAAGCCCAAAAAGTAAAATCGTTGCTCAGTATAGGTTTAAAGTAAAAACGCTTAACTTCCTTAACCAACTTAACTGGTTTTATATTCGCTGAGCTTTTTCTTTTTTCCTTATCTTTTATCTTTTTTCTTTTATTAGTTAATAAAGTTAATAAAGTTAAGGTACTCCTTAGTGAGAGCGGCATGCGTGCGCTTAACATTGTCTTTTACGTGGGGTAAAAGTTAAGTTAGTTAAGCGCCCATCCTTATAATGATGTAAGTAGCTTTACTTTCCTCATAGAGCATGCTCGAGGCAATAAAAAGGGTTGGCCTAGGCCAACCCTCATTGATGTATGTTGCCACGCTCTCTGGCTATTTATTTGGAGTTTTATAGATCAGGATATTTTTCGTAGAGGATGTCGCAAATTTCTTTAAGGGCTTTTGTAACCTCTCCCCTTTTTCCGTCCAAATTGTAGCTATTCCACCTCTCCAAATTTTTGAGGTCAACGAGAAACTCACGAATGACAGTTTCACAATTTTCTTCTTTGTAAGATTTGAGTACGAGGCCTGCGGCGAGCATGGAATAGATAGATCCGGATTCATCAACAGCTTCCATATAGTTCATGATTTGCTCAGCTAAATGCATGACTGCAATATCATCCCATTCAATATATGTTCCAAAGCAGCGAGCAGCTTCTTCATCAAAATGTTCAGTCCAACGCCCTCTATCGGGCTCGTTTTCTTTTGGGCTTTTCTTAGAGTTTCTGTTGGGATCAAAAGGTATTATATTGCTCATTGGTTGCGCCCTCCATATTCAGAGGTCGAACAGAAGCTGTTTTGTTCTAGATATTCTAAAACGCTCTGTGATGCGTACCTAACACAGCGACCAACGCGACAGTATTTTATGCCGCGGCCTTGTCTTCTTTGTTTTTGTAGTGTGTGTACCGAGACATTTAGAACATGTGATAGTTCTGCTTCGGTTAATAGAGGTTTGTCTAATAGTTTCATAACCAGTGTCCTTTCTTTAGAAGTTTAAAACTGGTTACCTATTATTCACATCTGCGGAGTGTTGTCGCATGACAGAAATGAGCAAAAACTGTCGTGTTAATTACGTGAAATTATGTGTTTTCTAGATGTGGTGTCCAAGGGAAGCCCCCGTAACCTCTTTCAAAGTCTTGGCCTTCATATAAAAATTCATTACGTTCTATGTGCTTTATTATTCTTTTAAATTGAATCTCTAGTTCGTCTTCTTGCTGGGCTTCCATTTCCATGATTTCAAACCGATCCTTGCTGGTGATTGGTTCTTGCCGATCCTCCAAGAAAGCCTTAATAGCTCCTGCTAGATTATCTTCTTTATTTGCTTGTAGTTTGATTTCTCGCATCTCTTCATATGTGTAACCTTTGGGCGGCTTGGTCCACTTTTGGTAGTTATCGCCAAAAATAGCTTTTAACGAATTCTCGTAGCGTTGTTCCTTAGTTAGCTTTGAATCGCTGTGCTCAACTGTATCAATTAACCACCAAAGGTATTGTAAAAACTGTTTTAAATCGGATAGCTCTGTTATTTCTTCAAGCTGTTTAGGATGATTTACTATGTTGCCTTCTTTTGCGCTCATGTTTTCACCTGCCCCAATATAAACGTTTCAATTTTGTCGACGGCGCTTCTTAAGCGCTCAACATTGTAAATAATATAACCGGAGGTTACGTCGCTTGTCATGCGGTGATTGACAAGGCGTTTAATGGAATAGTGGCTTAGGTCTAGG
>JBFHFW010000287.1:0-1813 GCA_041583395.1 Alphaproteobacteria bacterium | reverse complement strand
TACCGGGTGAGCATCACTTTTATATCACCTTTTTAACGGATTATCCGGGCGTAAAAATTCCGGATTATTTGCGGGAGCGTTATCCGGGCGAGATGACGATTGTATTGCAATATCAATTCAATGATCTTTTTGTTGATGATGAAAAGATGGGCGTGACCTTGTCTTTTAATAATGTGCCCGAGAAATTAGAGGTGCCTTTGGCGGCGATTTCTATTTTTGCTGATCCATCTGTGAATTTTGCTCTGCAGTTCCAGCCTATGAGCGAGGGGCTTGAGGATGCGGCGCTGGATATTCTGGATGAGCTGGAAGATGGTGATGGTTCTGATGGTGATGGCTCAGGCGGCGGTAAGGGTAAAGGTAAAGCCCAGCCTAAGGGTGAAGTTATCTCCCTCGATCAATTTAGAAAAAAAGACTAGTTTCTTCTTTATATAATGCTCTGCAAATGGTGCATTTCTGCGCTTCCAATGTTCATGTACATTAGGTACATTGCGCTTCGGTTCTCGAAAAAACACCATTTTCGATTCATTCTATTTTGAAGATTGGGAGGATGAGCATGTATTGGCGTGATGATGTGAATGTAGAGGCCGGCCCCTACAGGGTTTTGCTGGCGCGCGGTGAATTTATTGATGAGAGCCGGTTAAACGATGATGGCTCCGTGCGCACGGTGCCTTATAAGCTGTATTATCCTGTGGGTGATATGCTTGAGGCTGGTAGCGTGCCTGTGATCATGTGGTCGCATGGTTTTGGCGGGAATAAGGATGGAGCCTCTTTTATCTCGCGTTATGTGGCGTCATACGGTTATGCGATTTTGCATCTAACCCATCATGGGACGGATAGCTCGCTTTGGGAAGGTAAGGCAGGGCATCCGTGGGATCATCTGCGCAAAGCCAAGGTCAGCCGCCACACGACACTCAACCGTTTTAAAGATATTCCTTTTGTGCTGGATCGCTTGCCTGCATGGGTGGATGAGAATGCAGAAATTGGTATGGCTTTTGATCTCTCGCGCTTGGGCATGTCAGGGCATTCTTTTGGTGCAATGACGACACAAGTCATGGCGGGGATGAAATTTCCGATCGATAGTGGAGAGCTGTCCAACTTTGCCGAGGAACGTTTCCGCGCCGGATTACTTTATAGCCCCGTGCCGATTGCGCATTTAACGGATGCGCCACCGGAAGAGATTTATCGTGCGATTAATATGCCGCTCTTTCACATGACGGGAACAGAGGATGATTCCCCGATCGAGAATTTCGGTTATGAACGCCGCTTGATCGTGCGCGAGCATTCGGGCTGTGGCGAGCATTATTTGCAGGTGCTCGAGGGTGGTGATCATATGATTTATAACGGCACACGCGGGAAGTTGGGCGCAAATCCCTTGCGTGGTGAGCATGAGAACCTCATTAAAACTGCCTCACTGGCTTTTTGGGATTATTACCTGAAGAATGACGAGGCCGCGCAAGCCTGGCTTAGAGTGCAGGGGTATTAAGTCCGTAATACTCAATTGCCTCGGCAATATATTCATTATCTTTGTGTTCATTAAGCCAGCTAATGTAGCGTTGCGGGTCGGGTTTGGCAATTAAGTGATCCATGTTGTCGTATTCATTGTATCCGGGGTAGGGAAAGTGCCCGAATTCCAGATGAAGAACCCAAAGCATGCGCATGATATTTTCATGAAGTTTTTGAACCGGGCTTGAATGTATAACGGGATCGACGGAACCGTCCACACATGTGATCAGTGCAAGCCATCCCGGTGGAATGCTCAGAAGTCTTGGTTCCGGGTTTGTGAAGACAAATCCGTAATTCAAGGCAGCATCAT
>JBFHFW010000286.1:0-1836 GCA_041583395.1 Alphaproteobacteria bacterium | reverse complement strand
TATTCAAATGGGAGAAGCTTTTAGTTCTTTATTTTTGGATAAAGAGTTGCTTGCTAAAGTTCCGCCACCCGAGGCCGCTACTGTTTTCGAGCGTTTTTCCGAGCTCATGCCACCGGGGGAAACAGGAAGTATCATTGCACAAAATCTAGCCGAGCATTTGGTTGCCTCCGATATTTTTGCGCGTGCAGATGAATTATTCCAGTATCAGCTGGATCAAAAACTCACAGGTCCTGCGGCTTTTGTGACAGCAACACGTTTGGCGGCTATTCGCCTGATTGATCGCCGCCCTGATGAGGCTTTGGCAGCAATTGATCAGGCCTCCGGTATCTTGCAAGGCCTTCCCGCCAAGGAACGCGTGCCAAGCCGTTATGAAGAATTGGCCATGCTCCGTTCTTCGGCCTATGCACAAAAGGGCCGTTCGGATCAGGCGCTGGATATCTTAAGAGAGCTTGAAAAAACACCGGAGGTCAACCGTCTGCGCGCGGATATCGCATGGAAGGCCAGCTACTGGGATGATGCGGCCGAGGCTATCCATGACGTGATCTTGGATGAAAAAATATCCCTGACCCGCCCGCTCGAGAAAAAACATTCCGATTTGATTTTACAATATGTTGTGGCGTTAAATCTGGCCAATGATCGTATTCGTCTGGCCAACGCGCGTGAGCGCTATACCCAGGCTATGAACCAGACAGACAAGGCACGTATTTTCGAGGTCATCACCCGCCCACGCCAAAGCGCTGTTCTGGCTGATCGTGCAACATTGGAATCCATTGTTTCCGAAGTCGATATGTTTTCGGACTTTTTGGAGAGCTACAAAGAAGCCGCCAAAGTTCCAGAATAAGATTTTCCAGATTTTTGTTGTGACGTGATTGTTTTTATGTTTATTTCTTGTTTGAGGGAATAAGGAGAATTATTATGACAGTTAAAAAAGATCACTATGTTGTATCGCATCCATATGGTACGCCCAAGACGGGAAATCTTAGAAAGATGCTTGAGGCCTTTAATGGAGTGAGTGTTCTTGGTGGTTGTGAAGATGTCGGGTATAAAATTCAAGCAGATGAGAAGGCTCTGGAGGCCGTGAAAGCACAACTCGGTAATCAGGTAGATATTGATGTGCTTGAGCCTATGAAATGTGGGCCAGATTATTTTTAATTAAGGCGTCGGCAGAGCCTGTATCTGATCAAAACTGCGGATTAATGTGCCGGTAATCAGGTACCATCCATCCACCAGCACAAAGAATATAATCTTAAAGGGCAGGGAGATCGTCACAGGCGGTAGCATCATCATACCCATCGACATCAGGATCGAGGCTGTAACCAGATCAATAATCAAGAAGGGTAAAAACAGCATAAAGCCGATCTCGAACGCGCGCCGCAATTCCGAGATCATGAATGCTGGGATAACCACCTGCACAGGGATACTCATGGCGTTGTCTTCTTCGACTTCGGTGTCTGTTAGGTTTATAAACAAATCCAGATCTTTTTGCCGCACCTGACCGAGCATAAAAGCCTTGAAAGGCTCAACGCCGCGCTCGAAAGCAGTGATCTCATCAATTTCTTCATTGATCAGAGGCACAACACCTGCGTCATAGGCACTTTTCAAGGTCGGTGCCATAATGAAAAATGTCAGGAAAAGCGCCAGCGAAATCATAACCGTATTGGGCGGTGTTTGCTGGATACCAATGGCCGTACGCAGGAAAGACAGCACAACGACAATCCGCGTAAAACACGTCATCATGATCAAAATAGAGGGTGCCAGTGACAAAACGGTCATCATCAAGACCAGTTGGATCACACGTCCGGTCACGGTTCCTGCGCCTGCTGCGTCACCCGCGCC
>JBFHFW010000285.1:0-1836 GCA_041583395.1 Alphaproteobacteria bacterium | reverse complement strand
TCTTGCGGGGACGCTTAATCGAACGTGTTGTAGCCATAAGTTACTGTGCTGTCTTAATAAAGTGAAAATAACGCGAAAGGCGCTGAAAAGATATGATTACAGTCTACATGGTTTGCGTATGAAAATCTAGATTGAGAAAAACATTGACATATTATTTAAAGGAGGAGTATGGCGCCTTTAAATTTATATGGCAATGGAGATTTAATTGTGGCGCAACCAAGCATAACAAGCACATTTGATGCAGCCAGAGGCATTTATGTTATTGAAACAACAGCCCCTGTGCAAATTAAAGGTGCATCGCAAATATTAGGGGTAGATGGCAGACCCTTGGTACCGGCATCAGAGCAAAATAATAAGCCTCAAATTATTACATCCATCGTTTATGTTAAAAGTTTTTCACCAGACAATTCAATTATCCGCGCCGGAACGGTGCAGCTTAACAAAATTAGCCAGTATCTGGTCGATCTTCCTGATATAGCCACGGCCACATTGCTGGTTTCTCCGCAGGATCTTGCCAATATTGACGGCGGCGGTCTTGACACATGGGTTAATTCCATTGAGAGAATTCGTGATATCGAAGGCTATCACGGCCTTGACGGCATGGAGATTTATGACCGTCCTGAGACAGCAAGGGGCACAACTTACGAAAAAGCATGGGCCGATCAAATTAAAGCTGCATTTGCGCAAGCACAATCTTCCGGCAAAGAGGTCACGACAGGTCTGTTCATGCCAACAAAACAGCTTGTTCATGGCTGTGAGATTGTTTCAGGCGATGTAACTGTAGACACCAATCTTTACTCCATGAGAAAAGAGATCGGCAAGCAAGGCGATGAATTTATTACACGGAGTGGCCCTCTCAAGGCCCTTTGGCAGTGGTCGGCCACTGAGCGCCCAGACCTCTCGCTCTTCGTGTCCAGTGTCGTCTTCACGGACGGTGACGGTTTTTGGGGCGAGAAGGACTACTCCAGGCTGTCCTCGCGCCCAGTCGCTCTGCAGATCGCACCAGCTCCCTAATTGGTGGGAGCGGAATTACTCTGTTATAGGCTTGTTTTGCTCGTCCAATAAAATGACGCGAGGCTCGAAATTTCGAGCCTCTTTTTCATCCATTTGCGCGTATGAGCAAATAATCACCAGATCATTTTTTTGTACCAAGCGTGCGGCGGCGCCGTTAATGCCGATAATACCGCTGCCACGCTCGCCGGCGATGGCATATGTTGTGAAGCGCGCGCCGTTATTGATGTTGAGGACATCAACTTGTTCGTTCAGCAATATGCCGGAAGCATCCAGAAGATCAAGATCAATGGTGATCGACCCGTTGTAATCAATATCAGTTTGCGTCACGGTTGCCCGGTGTAACTTGGCTTTTAAAAGTGTAAGGATCATGGCGTGGTTTACTCAGTGGGTGGAGCTTCGATTTCTTCTGTAGGATTGAGTGCAAGGCGCTCGGCCAGCTGATCGTAAACGCTGGCGTTCATTTCCATTTGTTCGCGGATCGGTTCGTTTTGTTCAGCGATGGAGCGGAAAAAGACAGCGGCATCCGTCATGAGGCGTGCAGCGATAGAAGCATGGCTATTGCCTTCGAGGTTGCCTGTCGGATCATTTTGTATGAGTTGTCCCACTTGTTCGAAGATTGTGGCATTTTCCTCGAGACGCTCGCGCAGATTTTCATCTTGCCCTGCTAGTGTTTTGAAAAAATGGGCAGCTTCGAAAAGTAATTTGGCTGAGAGATCAGCATATGTAGGCATTAAACTATCTTTCGTTTAGTGTGTTTCTAAATTTATGCGCCGGATAGGCTCCGAGCACCTTAACATTATGTGCGTAAAAGTCCAGTTCTTC
>JBFHFW010000284.1:0-1837 GCA_041583395.1 Alphaproteobacteria bacterium | reverse complement strand
CTACTTGCTTGGCCTTGGCTTTGGGGTGTGGGGCATTATTAAAATCAAAGATCATGTCGAGGTTCCAACACAAAATCCTTTGCGCGAGGGTGTTATTCGCCTTGCTGCCGGTGGCGCGTTCTTTGCCCTACCCATGATTTTCGAGGCCATGGCCAATACCATCGGCCTGCAGCGCATGACCGTTGGCCGCGGCAATTCTCAAGGCACGACTGAATTTGTTGCCGATGTCACAGACATTGCCGAAAACATTATTGGTTCGGTTCATGCAATGCCTGCTTTTATTGCGGTTGTGTGCTATCTGCTCGGTTTGCTTTTCGGCGTCACAGCAATTGTAAAATTAAAAGCCCATGTTGAAAACGCCCAACAGGCTCCCCTGCGGGTATCGGTTATTCGCTTTATCGTAGGTGGGGCATTCTTTGCACTCCCAACCATTTATAATGCCATGGCTTATACGATTGCCAAAGGCAATAGCGACAATGCCGAAGCCTTAAGCGGTGGTATTATGGCCGATATTTTGACCAAATTCTCAGGATGGCTTGGCGATGCGAATGATTGGCTTAATGAAAAAACTGGCGGGCTTTTAGGCGGTTTAGTTGATATTCCGCTTGACCTGAATACCTCGATTTCCTCGATCCTCAACTCGATCGAAGGTGTGCCGAATTTCATTATGGCGCTGGCTTATTTACTGGGCGTACTACTAGGGGCGCAAGGACTTCTTAAAATCAAGGAGCATGTTGAAAACCCTGATCAAAACCCCATGCGTGAGGGCGTTATCCGCTTACTGGTTGGTGGTGCATTCCTGTCGATTGGCACAATTTATAAGGCCATGACCGTTACCATTTCCAATGGCAACCCCGAAGGGCGCATGGATTATGGTGAAGGCACATTTGGAAAAATCAAACAATTCATCCACGATGCTGGTAATCTTCTTAAGCAATCTGAATATGATGACAATACTCAAGGCTGCGGTGCCGCGACTTTGGATAGCATGGTCGGTGCGGTTACCAATACCATTGGAAATATTATTGACATCTTTAGTAGCGGCAATGGTGGGCGCACGAGCGATACGCTAGGCACGGCTTTTTGTAATGTCATCAGCCATGCCGGTGCGATCCCGAGCTTACTCACATTCCTTGCCTATATTTTCGGTATGGTTCTGGGCTTTTGGGGGCTTTTGAAAATCCGTGATCACGTGATCAATCCGCAACAAGCCTCCATCTGGGATGGGGTTATGCGCCTGACAGCAGGCGGGGCATTCTTCAGCTTACCTTTTGTGGTGAATGCAACCAAGACAACCGTAGCGCCCTCCGAAAGCTTTGCCAATGCACTGATTGATAATGCGATTACCGGCTACGGCGTTGACGGGAACCCTTGCGGTAACCGCGAAACAGGGCTTGTTTCCGGCCTTATTAACTCGGTTCTTGATTTCTTTGGCGGCTCAGATCCATCCAAACACGACCCCAATGCATTGAGCACAAAAATGTATTGTGCGGTCACCGATGTCATGGCACCGATGCATATGGCGCTCAACTTCTTTGCAACCATCGCCGGTACAGTTTTGATTATGATTGGTATCTCCCGCCTGATTAAAGGCGCACAAGACGGCCCACGTGGACCGGGCGGTCTTGGCACAATGTTTACCTTCGTTACAGGCGGCGTGCTGTTATCCTATAACCATTTCATGCGCATGTTTACGACAACGCTGTTTGGTACCTCGACAACGACAACAAATCCATTGATTGCATATGAAGGATTTACAGCTGCTGAAAAAGCACATGCCTACCTTATTATTGGCGCAATCCTGAAATTTATGATAATAATAGGGTTGATCAGTTTT
>JBFHFW010000283.1:0-1842 GCA_041583395.1 Alphaproteobacteria bacterium | reverse complement strand
TGTGCCTTCTGACAAGCTTTATCCGTATTACAAAGATGTAAAGGACTACACAGATTTACAACAAATCGTGCGCGACCAAATTGAGCATTTCTTTACGCACTACAAGGATCTTGAGAGCGGTAAATGGTCAAAGATTTTGGGTTGGGGTGATGCTGCAAAAGCTAAAGAGTTGATCCTTGAAGGCATTGAGCGTGCGAAAGCTTAATTTCTTACAAAATTTGAATTCATGGTTCGTATTTTCTGCCTCTTCTTGGTTATGACGCACAAGGCCGGAGTAAGGTTATGAATAAGAAACTTGTTGCACAACGTCCATGGAAACATGATGGGTTGACTTCAGGGGCGTTAAAATCTGAGTTCAAGCTTGCCCTTTGTACTGCGATACGGTTGGGAGAGATTATTTCAAAATCTTCCCCCGTAGCGCTTTTGAATACTTATCCTATGATAAAAGGGCTCGGGAATAAGTAAGCGCCATGCGTTTGTTACACAATCCTTGAGATATTCCTTAGCTACTTGGGAGAAGAGTTTAGGGCTTCCTTGTGTTTGTGATGATAGTAGCTCTAGATTAAACTGTTGCTTTTGCGGTAACCCTATCTTGTTTTTTGCTTCTTCTATCCCCTGTTTAAAAAGTGTTTGGGCTGCTTCTATATCTTGCATGGAGCACGCTTTGTTCAGGCCTGTATAAGTTTTCTCAATAAGGCTTTGGATTTCAATGTCGAGCTTAGCTACGTAAAGACGTCCTAGGGCTACATCCTGTGTGCTAAGGGCAATTACAACTTCTTTGCATTCTAAAGCTGTGTGAAGTGGTCTTGGTAAGGATATGCGGTAGTAGAAGTAACGTCCTCGAAGGTAGAGGTGATGACCTAAAGCTTTCATTGCTGTAACACTCGCTGTAACAATTTGTTAACATTGAATGTTTGTAATATTGCTAGAAGCCTTGAATTCTCTATGCCTCGGAGAGGAACGTAGAGGTATTGGTTGCGGGAGTAGGATTTGAACCTACGACCTTCAGGTTATGAGCCTGACGAGCTACCGGGCTGCTCCATCCCGCGATACCGATGGAAATGCTCCAAAAGGAGCGAATGAGTGGTTATAACGGCCTCACCTGTAAAAAGCAACCCCTGCATGTAAATAAACAGTGCATTGACTTTTGCGCCCAATAAAATACTCTCACCCGATGCAAATAAAGACGCACAGCAAAATCGCCGTTATCGGCGCAGGAGTCATGGGGCTGATGAGTGCTTATGCGCTTGCCCGCCGTGGTTATGGTGTTACGCTTTATGATCCGGCTGGTTTTCCGGCGCATAATGCCAGTTTTATTGCAGGTGGTATGCTTGCGCCTTATGCCGAGATCGAGCATATGACCCCCGATTTTATTGGCGCTGCCCAGCGTAGTATTGCTTTGTGGCAAGAAATTTTACCGCAGTTGCCTCACACAACCACGTTTGCGCAACAAGGCAGTTTATTTATTGCCCATGATCAAGATCGCTATATTCTGGAGCGTTTTGCCGCCCATTTGCCACCCGAGGCTCAGGCGCAGCGGCTAGATCAAACGGCGATGCAGGCGCTGGAGCCACAAACAGCCGAGAGATTTCCTGGCGGACTTTTCCTTGAGGGCGAGGCGCATATTCATCCCGAGGAAGCGATGCGGGCTTTGTGTGCTGCTCTGGAAAGTATGGATCATGTGTGCTTTGTTCAGGAAGTAGCCAGCCCCGAGGATCTTAGCCGTCAATTTGATCATGTGCTGGATTGTCGGGGATATAATGCGGAGGCTTCCGATCCTGAGTTGCGCGGTGTGAAGGGCGAAATGGCGATTGTCGAGAATAAGGATTTCGCTCTTAGCCG
>JBFHFW010000282.1:0-1855 GCA_041583395.1 Alphaproteobacteria bacterium | reverse complement strand
GATAATTTCCGTCTGACGCCTTACGTTGCATATGATAGTGATAAAGAGTTGATTACGGGGGCGAATGTGAACTTTAACGTTTTCAAAAACCCGCAGAAAAAATGGCCTGAAATTACCAGTGACCGTGTTTTGGGCAATGGGTTGGTTTCGGCGTTTGTCTTTCTTGATAAGGATGGCAATCTTATTTTTGATGGTGATGACGAGATTTTACCCAATGTTGTGATTGAAAGCCTTAATGTCCGCAGGCGCGCACCCACGGATGAAAAGGGGTATGCTTTGATTAAGAATTTGCCGACAACGCAGGCCACAGATATTCGTTTGGATCCTGATACTTTGCCTGATTCGTTTATGATTTCCGGATTTGAGGGTGTATCGTTATTTCCCCGCGCTGGTGAGATGGTTGATCTTGAGTTTCCAGTGCATATGGCCGGAGAAATTGATGGCTTTGTTTACCGTGTACGGGATGTTGTAACCGAAGGAGAAGATGGTAGCGAAGTGCATGCCGAGGATAGTACGGCATTAGTACGGGCAGAGGTGTCTCTTATCTCGCTGGATCAGAAGTATCGGGTGTTGAAGGCCTCGACAGCTTTGGATGGGTTTTATGTGTTGTCTCAAATTCCGCCGGGGCGGTATATGCTGACGGTTTCTTCGGCAACGGTTAAGCGTTTCAAGGTTGCGCCGCGTGCGGTGCAATTTTTGGAGATTGGGTATGATGGCGATATTCTATACGGGCAGGATATGACATTGGATTCCC
The DNA here is from genome assembly GCA_041583395.1 of Alphaproteobacteria bacterium. GTDB lineage: Bacteria > Pseudomonadota > Alphaproteobacteria > Micavibrionales > Micavibrionaceae > UBA6929. The sequence goes on along the minus strand of JBFHFW010000282.1, from coordinate 1,101 downwards.
ATAGCCCTTATGTGCAGGTTGCGCATATAGATATCACGCAAGACCAACGTGGGGATGAGGGATATGAGGCTTTGATGGATATGGCTGTGCGTGAAGGTTCTCCGCTCTTTATGCTGAGTGTCGGGAAAGGCGGTCAATCACGTTTGATGGATGTATTGCAACGTTTTGCTATTAAGCGTGCGCCCCGATCTTTGCTTGAGGGGCTTGAGAAGCAGGAATTTGCGGTGCTCAATGGTCGGGCAAACAAAGCGTATTACGTGTTTAGTGATAACAATTCACCGGAACGTTTGTATGATCGCTGTTCTGCCATGATGAATGCCGGTTTGCAATGCCAGCTTGAGGTTATTAGGATGCCTGTACCGTCGGCTTTGAAGACTGCGCAGGCGCAATAGTTTTGTATAGATTATAATCGGGAAAGGGAAAAACCGGATGATCATCAGCTTTATATGCTTTTTAGTGCTTTTTGTGCTGATCGGTGTGGCATCTTTGCGTTATAGCCGCAAAACAACTGCAGATTATTTGACGGCTTCACAAAGCATCCAGCCATGGTTGGCTGGGTTTTCTGCTTTTGCAACGGAAAATAGCGGCTTTATGTTCATTGGGTATATCGGAATTGTGTATGCGATGGGGCTTCCGGCACTTTGGATTGTGATGGGATGGTATAGCGGCGTCTCCCTGATGATGTGGATTGCGGGTCATAAATTACGCGCAAAAAATGAAACCCTTCAGGCACAGACCTACAGTAGCTTGATTGCAAACTGGAGCGGGCAGGAATATAAAATTGTTCGTTTTCTTTCCGCCGTTATTATTGCGGGATTTCTTGCGATGTATGCGGCCGCGCAATTTAATGCGGGTGGCAAAGCGTTGCATACGCTGGCTGGTTGGGACTTACAGCTCAGTGCTATTATTGGTTTTGTGATTGTGCTGCTTTATTGTATGGCAGGCGGTATCCGCGCAACGATCTGGACGGATGCGGTGCAAGCGCTGGTGATGTTTGGTTCTTTGGTATTACTGGTCGGGTTTTCGCTGGTTGAAATTGGTGGTTTTGGTGCGATGGTTTCTGCCTTGAAATCTGTGAACCCCGATTACCTCAATCTCTTT